>JASHVU010000339.1 GCA_030044455.1 Acidobacteriaceae bacterium
GGAGCGCCTGGACCGTACCCAATCGTTCCGTTGCCAAGAAATGTCGAATAGACGAGGCCAGAGCCAGTCGGATTCAGCTCGGTCACGAAAGCGTCAGTATCGGCGCAGTACGGGGGCTGGGGAATGTACTGGGACAGGCAGGAGGTCTGCACGGCGCCGGTGGTGACGGGAAAATCAGTCGATCCGGTTGCACCCGCAACATAGGCGTCGAAATTCGAATCTACAACGATCGAGCTGGCCTCATCATTTCCGCTCGATCCTCCCAGTAATGTCGAGTAATCCAGAGTGGTACCGTCCGCACTCAACTTGGTCACGGCGACTACCGCGGCGCAAACACCACCGGGACAGCTCAGGCTTGTTGCGTAAGCGCCCGGCGTTGTTGGATAGGAGTAGTTGGATTGAGTCGTGGAAGCAACGTATGCGTTCCCATTCGTATCGACCGCAATCGGAGTGGGAACTTCGCTGCTCCTGATCTCGCCGATCTGCGCCGCATAATCCATCTGCGTTCCATCGGCGCTCAGCTTCACGATTGTCAAACCATTCAGAGGGTTTGAATAGGCGCCGGGAGTGGTGAAACTTTCCGCCAGATTCTGGGCGATGTAGGCAGAGTTGTTTTGGTCAACAGCAATGCCCGCCAGCCCTGGAATTGTGGAGGTGCTGCCGGCCGCGAACAGCGAAGTGTATACAAGCTGCGAGCCGTCCGGGCTGAGCTTGGTAACAAAGGTATCGCCCGTAGAAGAACCCCCGGGCCCATTTTGCGTGGGGAAGTCATAGCAGGTGGTATATCCCAGGACATACGCTGCGCCGGTTGAATCGATGGCGATGGATCCGGCCCAGCTTACGCCGGTGCTTCCATTGAGGTAGGTTACGTAGTCGACGCTGGGGTCGATGACCAGCGGCTGCGCATGATCGTAAGCGCCAAGCTGAAATCCGACTCGATGCGCCCCACGCAACACGAACTTGCCGGAGATCTCGCGCCGCGTCCCCGCAATCTGCTGATAGATGACCGGCTTGCCCAGCGTGACTTCGTCTCCCGATTTGCCAACGCCGAGCACGATGTCACCTTCAGCGTCTGGGCGCAGCACGCGCCCTCCCGCGAAATCGAACGCTATCTTCGCGGGGTCCGCACCGGGCGCCAGGTCAAAATCAAACTCCAGCCGCTGCGGGCTGCCGTGAAAGACCACATCGATGCCGGGATAGATCTCGCGGTAGGCGACGCCGGCAAAGTTGGGAATGTCGGTACGCCAGGAGCCGCGGTCGCCCGAGGGAAAATAGTTCGTTTTGCCGGGAAGTTCGTTCTCGCCGGCGACCTCCGTGCGGGGATCCGCATGGTCGAAGCGCAGCCGCAGGACCGCCGGCTGCCGTGTGCCGTTGTCTGCACCGCGCTGACGCGACTGCAATGCAAAGAGGGCTTCCTGATTCGTGAGAAAAAGCGTGTAGCCCGGACCCCGCGAGAGAAACTTCACGTGAGCATCGGTCTGGCCGCGGTTTTCTTCGAAGCTCAGCGGCAGCTTCCCGAATCTGTTTGCTGCTCGCATTCTGGCGGAGGGCCCGTTAGTTGCGCCGCCGCCGGGCGCAGAACTCGAGTCGCGCGTTGCGTCCGACTGCGCCTGCGCTGCGCGGCCGAGGACGAGCAGCAAGGCAACAATGGAGACCGAGAGCAGAGTGGCTCGCATGCCTCGGGAAGCCGGGGCCTGGGGTCCGGAACTCGCGTCACGAATTGGAAGAATCCGTCTGCGCATCTCGCATCCTCTCGCACGGTCGAGGGGTATTCACTCAGGGAGCGCTCGCGGATTACTGGAAGCTGATGGTGACGGTGACGGTGATCGTCTGCCCGTCGCTAAATGCAACCGCCGGCGAGATCAAGGTTCCAGTCAGGGGGTTCACACTGAATTGCTGCTGAAGGCATTCGGACTGCGTGATGCCATGCACGGTGCAAACAGACGAGTAGCTCTCAACCCCCCCGATTTTGCCGGACGCAGTGGCAACGACGCTTCCGCTCAAAACCACGGTACCGGCGCCCTGGCCATTCGCTACCACGCTGAGGGTCTGAAGGTCCATTGCACAGGGGGTACTCGCGCAGCCTATTTCGATAGCACCGCCAAATGCTGAACTAACGTCGCTGGTGATGGCAACCCCTTGCAAGGCGGCACCGCCCGTCTGGCTCACAATGCAGGAAGAGCCCTGTGTGGAACAGGGAACAGGCAGCGCAATTGCGTATTGGCCAAGAACGGCGATTCCACCCAGAATTTGGGCGATGAACTGCGCCCCGCCGGGATTTTCCAGTTTGTTTTCGAACTCCCGGTGGCGCACCACAGTTCCATCCGGGTTCTTCACCTCGATGACCCAGTGGCCATGCACCTTGATCCCTTCCTGCGGGCCGCCCGCTGACTGGTGCGTGGCCGGAGAAGTTGTGGCCGGACGCAGCGCGGCCGCTGGTTTGGACGTGGTGGAATTCTGCGCGTTCGCCATGGGCGTGGCGAGGCCCAGCGCCGCCAAAGCGCAGGCGGCCGAAGTGGCGAATAGGATCTGTCGAGACGGGCGCACTTCACATAGGGATATAGGACGATGCGGGGCAAGTCGCATGGCACACTCCTGAATCTCGGCGCAGGCATCAATGGCTATCGCGCCAATTGCCCGAAAACTTACTCAGCCGGAACCACGCGGTCAATAGACTGAAGCTGACTTCTTTCTGAACTCTTTCTGTACAGCCAGTTTGATGAATTTGCGGGATTTACCTGCAGGTTCGCGAAGCCGGAGGCTGCAATCTGTGGTATCGTGTGACCACTCCCGGTTCCTCTTCCGGAATCGCCCGCAGCTTATGGCGACCACACCGCTTCAGTCCGGTTACCGTTTCGGTCCCTTCACGCTCGAACTGCGCTCCGGCGAACTGACAAAGAATGGCCGGCGCATCCGCCTCCAGGAAAAGCCCCGCAGTCTTCTGATTGCCCTGGCTGAGCGTCCCAGCGAGGTGATAACCCGTGCCGAATTGCACGAGCGCCTTTGGCCCGGCGACACCTTCGTCGAATTCGAAGATGGCCTGAATACCGCGATGCGCAAGTTGCGCGAGGCGCTGGAAGACGACCCCCAGTCGCCGTGCTATATCGAAACGGTGCGCGGGCGCGGCTACCGCTTCCTCATACCGGTGGAGAGCATTCGCGAAGAAAACGGAATCCAGACGACAGCGCTTGCGGCAGCGCAAGATCAGGTTCCTGCGGCACAGATACACCTTGTACCGCCGGGAAACGATCGGGACGATTCCACTGTTGCTCACCGGCCCGATCGCAAACGCCACTCCTTGCTCCTGATCATGGCCGCGGGACTGGTCATGTTCGCCGCGCTGGCCGTCGGCTTCTGGTACTGGTTCACCTATGCTCGGCCTGTGCACGCTTTCGCGGGACAACCCACGCTGCTTGTGGCGGACTTCGACAATCAGACCGGCAATCCTCGCTTTGACTATGCGCTCAAAACTGCGCTGAACGTCAGCCTGCAGCAGTCGCACCGGATCGCCATTTACTCCAGTCTGCAAACCGCCAGCGCGCTGCGGCTGATGACGCATAACGACACGGACCGGGTAACCGCAACCATCGGCGGGGAAATCTGCCGGCGCCAGGGCATTCACATTCTTGTTGTCCCGGGCATTACTCGTACCGGCAGCACATACCTGGTTACCGCGCAGCTCATCGACCCAGACACGGGCGCGGTGGTCCGCTCTTATCTGCATCGGAGCGAAGGCGAGGATCACATCCTCACGGCCCTCGACTCTATCGCAACGAATCTGCGCCGCGACCTCGGCGAGTCGCGTCTTCAGATTTATCGCTCGCATCAGCCGCTGCCGCAGGTCACCACTGCTTCCCTCGAGGCGCTCCAGGACTATGCGGATGGCAGCCAGGCGTTCTCCAGCGGACATGCGGCAGGGGCGGTGCATCTCTATCGAGCGGCCATCGCCAAGGACCCCGATTTTGCCATGGCGCATGCGGCCCTCGGTTATACGCTGTGCAGCTTCTATTTCAACGATCCAACGCGGGGCGAGGCGGAATTTCAAAGAGCACTGGCTCTTTCGTCGCGGGTTACCGGCCGAGAACTTGAGCTGATTCGGGCGCGCTACGCCGAGAGCCAGGGACGAGTCGAGGATGCCCTGCACCTGTACCAGGAATACCTGCGCCAGTATCCAAACGATGCAGCGATGGAGGTCGCGTATGCGCGTATGTTGCACATGCACTCTCACTTTGCGGAGGCCATCGCCGCCGATCAGCAGGCCCTTCGCCTGGATGCGAACGATGCAGGTATTCACGTAGATCTGGCCGAGGCCTACGGCGACGCCGCGCAGCTGCCGGCTGCGATCGGTGAATTCCAGAAGGCCGTCGCTCTCGACCCGCACGTGCTCTCAACCGGCAATCTGACCCGCGAATACGGCTTCCTGCTGGTGCGGGACGGTGAGGACGATAAGGCCGAACAGATCTTCAACGCTGCCCTGTCAACGCCCGCTACCTATGCCGACGCGGAACGCTCCCTCGCCTTTCTCGACCTCTACCACGGGCGCTACGCGAGCGCGCGTCAACATCTGATGCTCGCTCTGCCTGTCTCCATGCAACAGTTTTCAGTGGCCCGAATCCGCTACATGCTTGCGGTGGTCGCCAACGGCCAAGGCCGCCGAAGCGAGCAAATTGCTCAACTGGACCGCATCGTCGCCGACTTCGACAAGGTAGGGCAGAAAGTGTTGTACGGCGCGCTGGTTGGACAGGCTTATGCCCGCGCCGGCGATGCGGTGAAGGCCCGAAACCTGCTGAGGCGAATCGATCCGCTGCTCAATTCGCAGAATGATGAACAGGTGGCGTTCTTCCATATGCTCGAAGCGGAAATCGCGGCCGCTTTTGGAGGCGCGGCGTCTGCGGTCCACCTGATGAAGCCTCCGGGACCCAATGACAACAACTCCGCAGCTACGCTCACATGCGAATCCCTGGCCTGGATGAACCAACGGGCCGGCAATCTGCCGGAAGCCATCCGCTGGTATGAGCAATTCCTGAACAAAGGAAACGACGGAGCGATAAGCTGGGAGCCCCAGCAGCGAATCTTCGACGCGTGGTTCGCGCTCGCCCAGGACTATGAGAGACAGGGAGACACGGTGAGGGCGAAGTTGGAGTTGGACAATCTCCTGACCCGCTGGAAGAATGCCGACCCCGGCCTTCCTCTGCTCAAGCAGGCACGACAATTGCAGGAAAGGCTCCTCCTCAATCAGCCAATTCCGAAGTGATCACTGTCTGTCTCAAAGGTTGATTTTTGTTTCCTAACTTATACTTTCAGAAACAATCTCCTCCATGAGTGACTCGCCCTGCTCTCAGCAATCGAGAGGAGATCGGCTACAGCGGTTCCTCAGTGAACGTGTCCCGAAGTCGGAGCGGCCAAGTGGATTTTTCCTTAAGAGATCCACTGTGCACTGACGCTGGAAACGGCTACAACAACCGTGGAATCGCCCTAAAGGCGCAGGCATGGCTCAGGCGGAGTTGCGATCGAGCATTCGGTCAAGGGCCGCGCGATAACGCCGGCTCATCTTCAACTCGGTTCCATCGCGCAGCAATACACCGCAGTCGCTTCCCATCATGGGAGTGACTTCGCACACTTCGTGGATGTTGACGATAGTTGACCGGTGAATGCGGACAAAGAGTGAAGCATCCAGGCGGTCTTGAATGCTGGCCATGGTCTCTCTGACAAAATGGGCGCCCCGGCGCAGATGCAGGCGCACGTAGTCCCTCTCGGCTTCAATCCATCGGAGTTCAGAGCAACGCACAAAAACGAGCCGTCCGCCGGATCTGACAATGAGCAGATCGGAGGCGGCGCGGCCCGAGTCGCGAGCCGGCGTTGCCGTGCCGATCATTCCATCGCGAGATCCGCGGGCGAGCTCGAGTTTAACCCGTGCCAGAACACTGGCAAAGCGCGCCCGAGTGAAGGGCTTAAGCAGGTAGTCGAATGCGCACGCTTCGAAAGCTGAAACCGCGTAATCGCGATGGGCCGTGACAAAGATCGTAACCGGACGCCACTGCAGCGAACCCAGAACTTCGAGTCCGCTTCCTTCGGGCATTTCGATGTCAAGAAAAATCAAGTCCGGTTTCAAACGATGGATTGCGCCAATTGCCTTGGCGCCATCGTCGCACTCGCCCACGATTTGAACATCGGGATCGTCTTCGAGCAAAGAGCGTAGCCGAATCCGGGCCGGAGGCTCGTCGTCTACGATCAGAGTGCGAATTGTGAGCGGGGCAGGTTCCATTTCGTTTAGTGCAACTCCTCGTTCCGGCCCACAAACGGGAAAACAGCTTCCACTGCAAAACCTTCTTTCGTGTCTTCGACTTTCAACATCGCCTGCTCCCCGTAAAGCCTGCGTAACCGGGCACGCGAGTTTCTCAAACCGATCCCGGACCCATTGGTCGAATGTCCTGAGGACCCCGGCCCATTATCCGCAACGCATAGTCGAAGATTCTCCCCTCGACGAGCGGCCTCAATCCGCAGCAGGCCTCCCGCTGTTCGCTTGGATAAACCATGATGGAATGCGTTTTCAATCAGCGGTTGCAGAATCAGATGCGGCACATAAGCATCCAGAGTTTCAGGATCGACCTGCGTTTCTACCGTAAACCGGTTTCCAAAGCGCACCTGTTGAATCTCGATATACAACTGAAGCGCGCGCAACTCTTCTTTGAGAAGCACGCTTTGTGCATCTCCGCTATCGAGGCTTAGCCGCAAGAGGCTGCTGAGGTTGCCGATCATGTCATCTGCGGCCTTGGGATTGGTGTGAATGAAGCCGGAAATTGCATTGAGAGCATTAAATAGAAAATGCGGACGCAGCTGCTGTTTGAGCGTTTGCAACTGTGCGCGCACCAGCTCATTCTCCAGCTCGGCGGCATGGACGCGCGCGTCCTTCATGTCGAGGTAGTATTGCAACCCGTAAACGATTCCCACGATGGTCCAATACATCCACAGGTTCCACTGGAACCCTTGCAGCAGATTGATCTCGATAAACTTCCACGATGGCCGGGAAATGCTGGCGAGATCGGGCCGCAACGACGCCGGAAGAATCATCCAGCCAGCCGCATCGAGCACCATGACAGTGACCGCGCAAATCAGATGAGCGGAGATCCAAAGAGTCCGGGAAGGAACGAAGCGCCTCACAAACTGAATAAAGACCAGAATTCCGGGTGTGAAGGCGATCCAAAGCCCAAAGGAGGCCAGAGGGAACGCCGCAATTTCCCAGAACCCCGGCCTCGCACCTCCAAGGATTGAATCGACGTAGTTGTTCAGTCCGAGAAGGACGAGAAACAATACCCAGACACTTATCACCAGCGCGCATTGGCGCCCTACATTCCAGCCTGAAGGCGTACTCGATGGGTTGTTCATAAGTGCCGGCGAAGGGTGGCGGGGAAACCGATTAACAGTCTACTCCGATCTAAGATACTCCGATTCGAGCAGCCTCTCTGAACCCGCAAGTGGCGCTCGAAGAAAAGACGGCGACGAATCGCCGCCTTTTCGAGTTTGATTTGCGTCGGGATTAAAACGTCACGTGGCCAACCATCTCCCACTGCCGACCGCCAACCGTCACACTGGTGATCTGCTCAGGAGAGGACGAGCCGATGGTGTTGGGCCCTGGTTGTCCGAAGCTGGGATGGTTGAGGATGTTGGTCGCTTCGGCGCGGAAATCGAACTTGATTCCCTTTTCGGGGAGGAGATCAAAGCTCTTACCTGCGGAGAAGTTCACACTCTTCAGACCGGGACCGTAAATGGAGTTCCTGCGGAAGGTGCCAAACTGGTTCGGATAGTCGGCAGGGTTCTCCCAAACAGAGCTGCCCGGCTGCCCGTTGGTGTCGAAGGTGTCGTTGAACCACGAATGAAGGCTGTGGTAGGCTCCGGCGGCGCTGGCAGTTTTGTAGTTGCCGGTCAGGATTGCCTCCTGTGTGAAGTTCCCTGAGAGATTTCCTGAGGTATTGTCATCCCCCGTGGTAACTCCCATAGGAGTTCCTCCTTCGACAATGTAGGTGCTCGACACCTCCCAGCCACCCAGCGCTTCATCGAGAACAAGATTCCCGTTTGAAAACATCTTGCCCTTGCCGAAGGGCAACTGATAAAGAACCTCTCCTTTAAACGCCTGGCGAATGTCGAAGTTCGAATTGCTGTAGTTTTCTGCGATCGCATAAGCATTCTGGTAGTTTTGGAAACCCTCGCGGCTTCCCCATCCAGATGAATCCATATCGTCGAGGAAGTGGGACCAGGTGTAGTTTGTGTTGAATTGAAGTCCATAGCTCATTTGTTTGGTCAACACAGCCTGCAGCGAGTTGTAATTCGAGAGCGCATTGTTGGTGCTGCCGCTGATGTTTCCGAAGAGAGGGTACGGCGTCGCGATCGGACCTTGCCCAAGCGCGCCCTTTGGCACCTGGTTGATATCGAGCCCGCCTGTGTTGAGGTGCGTACCATGATTGCCGACATAGGCAACCGAACCCATCCAGTTCTTCAGGAACTCCCGCTCCACGGTCAACGAATATTGATAGTTGGTGGGAACGGGTGAATGGTATTGGTTGTATGCCGGACCGAAGGTATTCTGCGCCCATGGAGTAGTAGGAGCAGTAATGTACGCCTGGCCGATCGTCTTTGAGTTAAAGTTAAAGCCGCTGCTGATAGCGCCGCATCCCGGATCCTGAGTATTCGTAGTCGCGGAGGTTGTTGTGCTCCACATGCTCAAAACGGGACACAGGCCATTCGTGGTTGAGGTGTCGTCGAGGCTGCCGTTACTGCCAAAAGCGTTGCCCATGCCGGCGCCGTAGGTATCCTCGCTCCACGTGGATGTGTAGACGCCGATACCGCCGCGAAGCACTGTGTTGGGAAGAAGCTGCCAGCTGAATCCAACGCGGGGCATCACAATGTTGTATTTCGGCGCCTGCAGGCTGGTGCGCCCGTTCTGACCGATAAACCCATACCACATGCCGCCCAGAACCGCTGCACCCGGGGCGATTCCGTTGATCGTCTGGCTCGATACATTGAAGTTCTGCACCGACGGATCCCATACCGCCTCATTACCGTTCACTTCATGCCAGCCGGTCATGATTTCATATCGAACGCCAAGATTGATGGTTAAATTGGGCTTGAATTTCCAGTCATCCTGCACAAAAAGTTGGGGCGTCTTCCATCGCCCGCCAAATTCGGGAGTGACGTTGGCGCTCCATTTCTGAGTCTGGCCCATAAGAAAGTCTGCGTAGGACAGGCCGTCGTATGTGGTCGTCCGGCTGCCGCCCTCGGAGGTATAAGTTCCCGCAAATGTGAAGCTGCCTGCGTCGATGTTGCCCCATGCCGTAGAATCTGCCCGGTTGATGAGGAACTCGCCGCCGAAGTGGAGCACGTGACGGCCTTGAATCATGGTCACCACATCGGATGGATCGAAGACCATCTCTTTGTAAACTGCGTTGGTGCCTGACGCAAGATTGCCGTCGAAGCCACTCACGCTCAGGTTGGGCATAACATTGGCTTCGGCAATATTCTCGAGTCCCAGTGTTTGAGGGTAGTTCCGGCCCAGAGTGTAAGGCACAAAGAAATTCAGCTGGTCGGTAAAGCCGACGCGCGCTTCATTCACCAGGCGCGATCCGACTGTCCATACATCAGAGATTGATGCATTGTCGCGGCTCACATCGCCGCTGTAGCAATTGATCGGGCAGATCCCTTCATTCAGGTTCACGCCTGGGTTGTTACTCTCAGTTTCAGAAAGAGTAAGCCGGTTGTTTTTACTTGTGTCGTAGTCCAGCCGGCCGAACCACTTGATGAACGGATTCGTGCTGGGCACGGAAAAGGCGTGGTTATTCTGGTAGTAGCCCTTGCCCGTCAGCTCGCCGGTGGTATTGATCGGGGGAAAGAGCTTTTGAAACGCCTGGGCAACCGGGCTGATCATGCTCGAAGGGATCTTGTTTCCGTTTCCATACTCCGAGGCAAAGCTCTGTCTCTCGACACAGGGACTCGACACTGAGGCTGCGACCGATGGCGCGCCATCGGTGTAGGTACAAGTTCCGCTGGTCAAAATCACCTGCGTGGTTGGATCGTAAATGGTCGGCAAGCCCGTAAAATCGCCGGACATCATGGCCGAAGTGGCCTCAGTGGAATATCCTGTGCTCGCCCCGCCGTGATCGATCGTCCGGTCGTAATTGAAGAAGAAAAACAGCTTTTTCCTGAGGATTGGACCGCCAAAGTTGCCGCCAAAATTGTTGAAGCGGAGAATCGGAACCTTGTAAGCCGATCCGAAGTTATAGGGCGCGGCGTTGAAGACATTGTTCTGCAGGTAATCGTAACTTTCACCGTGAAATTTGTCGGTTCCGCTTTTCGTGATCTGGTTGTACACGATGTCGCCAACGCCGTATTGCGCTGAAAATGCTGAAGCGCTGACCTTGACTTCTGCTGTGGTATCGAAAACGGTCACATCGGAGTTCTGGCTCATCGGCAGTGTCGTTGTGGCGCCGTCCTGCAGCACGCTCGAGAAGGGCAAATTGCCATTGATTGAAGAGACTGTTCCCGGGTTGAGGGCGTTGTTGGAATTCTCCGGTGCGCCGGCCGCACCGGGCATCAGCACCACAAAGTTCTCCCAGTCGGCTCCGCCTCCATTCTGGCTGCCATACTGCGGCAGTTCATCCATAAAGTCGGCTTTGAGCGTACCTTCCTGCGCGCCGGACTCAGTCTGCAGCAACGGCACATCGGAGTTAACCACAACCTCCTGCGTGACGGCGCCCACTTTCATCTGGGCATTCACCGTTTGAATTCCAAGAGCAACGGTAACAGGGCCGCGCACCAGCGTCATGAAGCTCGCCTTTGCAAACGAGAGCAGATAGTGGTCCTCTGCAATCGCCCCTGTATCGTATAGTCCTTCGCTATCGGTGACGAATGTGAACGTCAAATCCTTGTCGATGTCTTTCACTGTCACATGAACGTCGGGCACCACTGCGCCCGTGGCGTCGGTTACGATGCCGCGAATGTCGCCCGAGTTGGTGTTTTGTGCGCGACCAACTGCCCCCGCAAAAACGAACAAAGCAGCGACGAGCGTCCATCTCGTGATTGCATGCGAGTTTCTTTTCACAAGTTACCTCCTGATGTTCTGTTGTGTTTGTCCGCGAGATGCCTCGTGTCTCAATCAGCGGAATCTCGAGACAGCCGCCGGCTGAAAAGAATCCACGCTGTGGCTCAAGGCGGACCACCCTGTTGGCTGCGGACCGAAGAATCGATTCCGTAACTCGATCGAGAGCAGGAGACACGTTAGCATGGCGCAAAGTGTCTGTTTTCTTTCTGCGACATGAGGCTTAATGCGTGCGACGAACGGTCGATTCGTGAGGATGAATCGGATGGCATGCAGGATGCCCGCGCATTGATCGCGGACCTCTGCGAGCGATTTTTGATGGCTTGGGGCGCAATCATTTCCGAGCAATCGCTGAGAACCGCGGTTTGCCAAGCCTCAATGAAGCATCATGGAATTTCTGAGATCAGTTTTGCATTTTGCACTGATCTGCACTGGATGTAACTTGTTCAGGTCCGCCGGTGCGCGATGCAGACCCTCGAGAAGTTCGCTTGACGTGGCCAACATTGGCCTCAACCTCGTGAGGTTCAACAGACAGGTCTCCCGCAGTCTGGAAGAGTCGCCGTGCCCAGATGCCGATTGAAACTCTTACAAAACGATCATCAAGAATGGATTTGGCGTCGAAGTCGAATTACTGACATCAGCCCCAAATGTACGCGGGTATTTACCCGGGTATCGCTGGCGATGTTTGACATTGGGCGTCCCCGAATCGCCAGGGATTCTGAAACACTTTCCTCTTGTTAAACAGAAAAAATAGAGTTTTTATAGGGAGCTGTTTGGAAAGCTAGAGGGCGGAAAAAGATCGCGATTTCAAATCCTTCTCCCTCCGCCAGCATGTCTTCTTCTCTCCTGGCAACGCGCTTAGCCTACGGCTGCAATTCCTTCGGCTCGTACACATCGCCCTTCACCAGCAGATCGAGAATCTCTTCCGTTCTCTTGTGGCACGGTTCCATCTTCGCGTAGGTGTAGTTGTCGTGCTCTGAGTCAATGACGGGCACTGGTTCTTTCGGGCCGGGAATCTGGTTGAGCATCGTCCAAACGCCGGCGGGCGGAGAAACGGTGTCGATAAATCCAAATCCCGCCATCACCGGCGCCTTGATCCGCGATGCAAAATCGACAGTGTCGAAATAGAGAGCGGTTTTCATCGCATCGGGATTATCCGAAGGCCAGTATGGATAGCCGGCCTTGCGGCCATGCAGGTCTCCGTTGGTATCGGCGCCGGCCGGCACACAGACGGCCACTGCGGTTACCTTGTCGGGCCGCAGTCCTGCGAGCGCGATGCTTTGCTGGCCGCCCATGCTTCCGCCGATCAGCACAACTGTTTTGCCGTCCCAGTCGGGCCGCGTCGACAGGTAATCCAGCACCCGCGAATCGCGCAGGTACATATTCAGGAAGTAGGACTTCTCGCGATCGGTATTGCCGATCGCGTTGTAATTCTGCGGAATATTTCCGGACGGGTCAGAAGGCAGCTTGTCATGGGAATCGACGTTGAGGACCAGCCAGCCCTTGGCCGCGCGCTCGGCGTCGGCGTGTGCGTTCAACGCATAAACGCCCGCGTATTGCAACTGAACGAGCGCTGGAAACTTACCCTCTCCTGTCGGCTTCGCCACGTAGCCATGCGCTCTCGATCCCAGCGCATCGATAACGAACATACTCTCTTCAACAGCGGGCACATCGGTTTTAACCGGAGTCAGCACCGGATTGATGGGCAGTTTGGCTTGCGTGGCAAGCTTGTCATCCCAAAAAGCATCGAAGTCGTCGGGCCGCGGAGTTGAGAGGGGAATTTGAAGTGGCGCCACGGCCGCGCCTACTGCATATAGGCCGTTATTGCGGCCCGTATTGCCTCCCACCCAAACCGGAGCTGGCGCTGTGCTGCCCGGGCCTTGAGGTGCAGGATTCGTGGGAGCCGTGGTTGAAACCGCCGCAGCCGGCGTGGACGATCCCGTTTCGAGGTTCGCGTATGGCTCAATCGCGACATAAATCATTTCGGGTTGATCGCCGGTGATTTCAATCTTGTCCTGTCCCGAGGAAAGATCGAGCTTGCCTTCCTTCAGAACTACCGCATTGTTTCTGCGAATCGTCCACTTATAGGCATAGGTGGGAGTAACGGGACCTGGCGTGACCGTCCAACCCACCGTCTCGCCGATCTTGTAAATGCCGTTGGCGTGATAGGGCGTGAAAGTTAGCTGTTGTTGAATCGGAGCCCGCTGTGCGGATGCAATTGTACCGGCGAGTAAAACTGAAACTGAGAAAAAAACGCGCATTCTGGTCATGAGATTCTCCGGATGATGATACAAGCTGCGGCTCGAAGCAGTGAATTCAATCCGGAATGCGCTATGCGGTAGACTCTCTCCCGCCAGATGACAGCTTAGATATGAATAAGTCCGCGCTGAAGTGCGGTGACGACCGCCTGGGTGCGATCGCTCACGTTGAGGCGCATGAGAATCACGCTGACGTGGCACTTGACCGTGGACTCGGTGATGCCGAGGCTTGAGGCGATCTCTTTGTTGCTTTTTCCGTGAACGATGAGATCGAGAACCTCGCGCTCGCGGGTACTCAGGTCGGAATTGGGTATGCGCGAATTGAGCGCCCGTGTAACGGGCTGGGGCAGAAAACGGCCGCCGGAGTGGACGCGGCGCAGCGCACTGACCAGGGCGTCGTGGGGCATACCTTTGATGATGTAGCTGCGCGCGCCGGCCTGCAGTGCCTGGTGTATGTCTTCGTCGCCCTCGTAGGTTGTGAGCACAACGAACTTGGCGTTGCGGTGGCGGGCCATGATGATGCGGATGGCTTCTACGCCGCTCATGCCGGGCAGGCGCAGGTCCATCAGGGTGATATCAGGCAGGTGCTTCTCAAAGAGTTCAACGGCCTCTTCACCGCTGCCGGCCTGCGCCACAGCGGTCATGTCAGGCGTCGCCTCAATAATGGCCGCGATGCCCACACGCATGATGGGGTGGTCATCGACGATAAGGACCTTGACTCTGGCTTGTTCCTTCATCGGTTCGAACTCGTCCACCTGGTCCCCCTTAAGATTGCTCGTTTCTGACGGTGATTGCAAATGCGGGGTCAGGGCGCAGCCGCGTCGATTTCGAGTTGATATTCGGGGACGAGAGTCACTCCTTCGAGTCCGATGGCCTGACCGTTCGGCGCGTACTCAGGGGAGGGTGACGTTTCAAGATAAATCGGTGCGTCTTTTCGCAGGGGGAGGATGCTGAGCTCGAAGATGGACGGGCCTTGCGGCGCGAGAAAGCGCTTGAGGCCCACGATCCATGCCTTTCCGTTGTAGAAGTTGTCGTCGAGAAGCCGGCCGCCGGCAGACAAACGGGCAACGTCACCGGTGTAATTGATTTTCAGATATAGATTACTCAAGCCGTTCATCGCGCCCGCAGGCACGGTGATGGACCAATGGGCCGCGTTCGGCAATGGACCGGCTTCGGGGGCCTGGGCTACGCCATGCGGCCGCCAGTCGAGTGGGGGACCGGTTTTGACCGGAGGCGCGATCCCAGCGGCCTCGGTCTGTACGCATTCAAGGGGATCGGTCCACGCGGCGGCTTCAGAACTGAAAGTGATGGACTTCGATGTTGAAGAAGTAGCAGTCAGCGGGAGGCTCGCCTTCAAAGGAGTGGCTGTTGGTGGAACCAGAGTGAATTCAATCTGGGATGTATTGCGGGAGCGCAACCAGATGTGGCCATGGGGCGCTTCGGGGGCCGAAGAGAAATCGGCGTTGGTGATCAGTAGGTGATCGGCGCCGCCAATCCGCACCTTCCACGCATCCTCGGCCTGCTGCTGGGTGAGGACCGCGAGACGAATGTGACGGCCATTGTTTGAAAATACATCGATGGATGCATCGAGGCCGGGTGCGACTCCGCTTATATAAATTGCGTTTGGTTCGCGAGAGACCTGACCGCTCGAGGTGCTGATGCTTTCAACAGTCGCGCGGTCGAGGGCAAATTCGACCGGAATGCCGGGCAAGGCTTCAAAGTAGTAAGTGGGCACGCCGGCGTTCTCAATCCGCGTGAAAAGTTGCGCGGTGCTGTAACGCAGGGTAACGCTTCCAAGTCGAAGGTTGAATGGCCAGATAAAGTAAGAGCGCGAAGAAAGATCGATGGGATGGCGCGGCACAGTGAGCATTCCCGAAGGCAGGCGAATCTCGAATTGCGACGCGGGACGAGCGGGCATGGCATATCCGCGCACGTAGTTGTTGAAGAAGATGAATCCCGAGTCGCCGCGCGAACGCACCGAGGCGCGCGGAACGGAGAAGTCGGAGGGATCGCTCGGCGTCAAATCGGGAGCGTGGACCTGCATGGGGGCGAGCTCAGATCCAAAGTCATTCATGAAGTAGTTGAAGACCTTGAGCTTGCGTAGAGAGGCGCGTTCCTGGCCGAATTCGCCGAGCGGAGCCTGAAAATCGTAGGACTTTATCGGCAAATCGTTGGGGTAGCCGGTCTCCTGCGACTCCTGCAAGGTGGTGAGCGCGCCCTCGGGATTCTCGCCGCCCTGGAACATGTAGGTTCCGTAGAAATTAACTCCGGAGCCAAGCATCACAGGCACCTGCGCACCGATATCGTCGGCAGCAATCACGGGGCGGCGATGATAAGTGTCTTCAATGCCGCCGCCGATCTCGATCGTGAGGTAAGGCAGCGAACCCGAATCCAACATTGACGCGCTCGGCGGATCGCCGGCGCTCGCTGTCTTTGTGTCGCCGTTGACTCGGCTGTGAAAACGAAATGCGTACACCTGGGCAGGCTGCAGCTTCACAATGGAGCTGTCCCAGGGCGCATCGGGATATCCACCGCCGTAAACGGGAACGACGGCGTGGGGCGGAATGACGGCATTGTCCCAGCCGGTGACGAAATAGAGCGGCACCTCGAGACCACTTGAAACGGCGATCTGCTTCAGCGTCAGGATGTGTTCTTCGCCGGCGCCGGGGCCGCGCTTTGAGTATTCGTTCTCAAGCTGGATGCCGATCACCGGTCCGCCATCTTTCCACATGAGGCCATTGAGCTGAGCGCCGACCTGGTCATACCACTCGCGGACCGAAGCCAGATAGACAGGATCGTTAACGCGCGTTGGGCCTTGCTTGATCACCCAGTCAGGCAAACCGCCATTGCGAACCTCGGCGTGGTCCCACGGGCCAATGCGCGCCACCAAAAGCAAACCATGCTTGGCGCAGAGCTGGGCAAATGCGCGCAGATCGCGCTCGCCCTGCCAGTCGAAGCGGCCCTTGATCTCCTCGTGATGAATCCAGATGACGTAGGCGGAGATGACGTCGACTCCGGCGGCCTTCATCTTGAGGAGTTCGTCTTCCCACTGCGCGCGCGGAAAACGGGAAAAGTGGAACTCGCCGGCGACAGGAAGCCAGGGTTTGTCGTTCCGCATGAGGGTGCGGGCGTTCAGGCCGAGGGTGTCTCCGCTCGGCGCAGTCGCGTATTCCAGGTTGTAGTCCGCGGGGCCGGGCTCGTGCCAGGGTTGGCTGGCGTCGACACGGATAAGCGTGGATGCCGCCTGGGCCGACGCAAGATTGAGGGCGGAAACAGGAACGAGCAACAACGCTGCGGGAAAGATGAGGCGCGCGACAAGTGAAACCGGAGAGTGCTTCAATGAATGATCAATAAAGAAAGACATTGGAATACGTACCATGCCCGGAAGCTTTTCTCCATTGCGGCTTAAGCCCGCGCAATTCGAGAAAGTTAACTGTATTCCCGCGCGCGACTGTTTTGATCCGTCCAAAGTCTGATCGGGGCAAGATTTTGTTTGACGTTCGAACTTCGCCTTCTTGAAATCGTTCGCGGTATACTTAGCGCCGCAATGGAAAGACGCTGCAGGTTGCAAACCGGGCTGGTTTTATGCGCAACGATACTCGCGGGCGCAACGATTTGCGCCACCGCGCAGACTGGCGTGCTGGCGGGATATACACGGCATACCTGGCAAGCTTCGGACGGATTACCCGAGCCGACCGTGCAGGCCTTTGCGCAAACGCCCGACGGCTATCTCTGGATTGGTACCAGCGGCGCTCTTCTGCGCTTCGATGGCGTGCATTTCACGGTCTTTGACCGCGATAATACCCCCGCGATCCATCAAAACAGCGTTTTCTGCCTGCTGGTTGCACGCAATGGCGACCTGTGGATCGGGATGGAAGGCGGCGGCCTGGCGCGATATTCGAAAGGGCAGTTCACCTCATGGACAACGCGCGAGGGGCTGAGCGACGACTTTGTGCGCGCGCTGGCCGAGGACGCTCAGGGCAGAATCTGGGTGGGTACTGACAATGGGCTGCTGCGCTTCGATGGTGACCGCTTTGTGCGTGTCGATGGGGTCAACGGCATTCCCTCGCTGGCTGTGCACGCCATCTTCGCCGACCGAGAAGGCAATTTGTGGGTGGGCGGGTCACGACTGATTCGCATCGGCAGCGGCGGGGTGACCGAGTTCACCATGAGCGGCGAAGCCAGCCAGAACCGCGTAAAGTCGATTATCGAGACCGCCGGCGGCGCCATCTGGGTGGGCACAGTATCCGGTCTGAATCGATTGGAGCCAGGCCGGAAGGAATTTGAGCGAGTCAGCGGAATCTTGGGAACAGTACGCGTCTTGCGGCAGACATCCGACGGCATTTTGTGGATCGGGACCATCGGCCAGGGTGCCTGGCAATTCAGAAACGGAAAACTAACCCAGATCACCGCGCCGGCGACGCTGCCCAGCAATACGGTCCTGAATTTTTTCGAGGATGGTGAGAGGAATTTCTGGATCGGGACCCAATCCGGAATGCTGCGCCTGACGCGCGCTCAGGCCAGCATCGTTTCGCTGCCCAAGGCCAACGACTCTGACTTTGGAACCATCTACCAGGACAGCGACGGCAGCTTCTGGATCGGCTCGACGCGCCTCTTCCATTTGAAAAATGGAGTTGTAACCGAAGAAGATCTGCCCGGGCTCGAGAACGTGCATGTAAGAAGCGTCTATCGCGACCGCTCCGGCGCGCTGTGGGTGGGGACCGACGGCGACGGATTGTACCGGATCGCGCAGGGTCGCACCGCGCACCTCACCACGCGAGACGGCTTATCGAACAACTTTGTGCGCGTCATGATCGAGGACCGCAACGGGACCATGTGGGTTGGCGCCGATGAGGGCGTGAATCGAATCGACTGGGACGACGGCCGGCCGAAGATCAGAAGCTATCAGATGAAAGACGGGCTGGCATATTTCAGTACGCGTGCGCTGGCTGAAGACCGCAACGGCGATCTGTGGATCGGCACCGAACGCGGCGTGAGCCACATGCACAATGGCGCATTCGTAAGCGATGCGGCCACCACAGGACTGGCGCAGTTGAAGGTGTGGGCGATTCACCCTGACGCTGACGGGGGACTGTGGTTCGGAACGCGCGACAACGGCCTCTTCCGATATCGAGACGGCAAGTTGGCGCATTACACCCAAGATGACGGTCTACCCGGAAACGCGGTCTATCAGCTTCTTGAGGATGGAGCCGCACACCTGTGGATCAGCGGACCAAACGGCGTTGCACAGGTGAATCGCAAGGAGCTCGACGCCCAGGCCAACGAGTTTCCACGGCATTTTGCGCTCACCTTTTATCCGACTATCGACATTGCCCCCAACACTGAAGTTTATGGCGGGACGCAACCCTCAGGATGCATTACTGCAAGCGGCGAAGCCTGGTTTCCGACCAATCTCGGGCCCATTCACATTCCGCTATCGCAGCAGCCGCCGTTGCCTCCGCCGCCATTGTCGATCGAAAGCGTTCTCGCCGATGGACGGGCGCTGCCGATCAATGAGCCGATCGTGTTGAAGCCGGGCACCAGCCGGCTGGAGTTTGACTTTACGCCCATCAGGCTGCGTTCCCAGGATGGCCTCCGTTTCCGCTACATGCTTGAAGGTTTTGAAAAAGACTGGAGCGCTCCGAGCTCATCGCGCCGGGCCGACTACACCAACCTTCCCTCCGGCCCTTACCGGTTCCGCGTGCAGGTGTTCGAGGCAAGCAATCCCGGAGCGGTCACCGAGGCGGACATCGGCTTTGCGCAACAGCCAATCTTCTACCGCACATGGTGGTTCATTGCGACATGCATTGCACTGCTGGCGCTGCTGATCTACGCGTTCTACCAATACCGGGTGAAGCATGTGCGCGAGCGCTTTGAGGCGGTGCTTGAGGAGCGCAGCCGGCTGGCGCGCGAGATGCACGACACAGTTATCCAGGGATGTACAGGAGTTTCAGCGCTCCTTGAGGCCCTGTCGATGGAGAGCGCGAAAAACAATACAGATTCCAGCCTGATGGATTTTGCGCGCCAGCAGTTACGCGCCACCATCAATGAAGCGCGCGAAGCCATATGGAACATGCGTCAGCCGGACAACGCCGACAGCCTGGGCAAAAAGCTCGAAAGCATGACCCAGCAGGTGGGCAGCGAATTTCAGGTGCCGGTGGCCTGGTCGATGACCGGAACGCCATTCACGGTCACCGAACCGGTGGCGCACGATCTGCTGATGGTGGCGCGGGAAGCGGTCTACAACGCGATGCTGCACGGTCATCCGCAGCATGTGACTGTACAGCTTGCCTACAACAGCCGCGACCTGTCGATGGATTTGAACGACGATGGGTGCGGCTTCGATCCACTCGAGGTCGACAGCCTGAACGGGCACCACTTCGGTTTGCGCGGAATGCGGGAGAGGATCGAACGCTCGGGAGGGGAATTCAGGCTGATCAGCGCGCCGGGGAAAGGCGTGCAGATCGCGGTGAGTTTGCCGCGGCGGTGAGAGGCAGGTATCTGCTTTCAACCTCTGCGTGCTTTCCTCGTTCGGTTTGCGGCTGAAACAAGTGTCGCACGAGGACAAAAAAGTCCGGGCCATTTCGGCCCGGACTTTTCGCTGCAACTGCATTGGTTTAGAAGGTGAGCTTGAGTGCACCCTGCATCACGCGCGGCGGCTCGGAGCCGGTGCCCGAGATCTGGCCAAAGTTACCCCAGGTGAGCGTGGTGCCTGGGGAGCCAAACGACGGATGGTTGAACACGTTGAAGAATTCCCAGCGGAATTGCACGCCGTACCGCTCGGCGATCTGCCAGTTTTTGTCGATGCCGGCGTCGCCATAGGTTGTGTGCGGAGCCCGCATGATGTTCTTCCCCGTGTCTCCAAATGTTCCCGGAGCGTTGGGGGTGAACGCCTGGGTGTTGAAATACTTATTCAGCCACTGCGACCGCGACCCCTGTTTCACATTCAGAGGCTGACCCGACACGTAGTCGCCGCGGTCCTCGCCCTGATCGGAGAAGGAGTTGTTGCTGCCGTTGGCGCCGCCGTTGATGGTGAGGCCCGCGCCGGAGAACCAGTTGTAGATGCCGCTCACTTCCCAACCGCCGAGCGTCTCTCGCATCAGAAGGTTGCTGCCTTTGAGCGAAGGCATGGCGTAGACGAAGTTGCTGACCCATACGATGGGGAAGCTTTGCGACGAAACGCCGCGGCTCCAGCCAAGGTTGTAGGGATCGCCGATGGCGTTGTAGCCGAAACTGATATCTGACGACGAGGTATCGTCGATAGCCTTCGACCAGGTGAGATTGGATTGGAACTGCAGTCCGTGCGACTGTTTCCACTCGATCGTGGATTGCAGGCTGTTGTAGCTCGCGGTACCGGGGCTGAACATGTCAAGGATGTTGCCGCCGAAGGTGGGCGCGAGCTGCCGGCTGCCGTTATTGGCGCTGGAAGCTCCATAGTAGACGCCGGGGTTTTCGTCGATGATGGTGGACTGATGATAGGTTTCGGTGCCCACATAAGCAATACGGGCGACCATGTTCGACTTGATGCCTTGCTCGACCGAGACGTTCCAGGCCTGCGTCACGCCCAGTTTAAACTTGGGCGAGATCGTTGCCGGGATGGACAGGCCCGAGGCAAAGGCCACATTGGACGCCGGTTTATACGTCGCCGAGGCAAAGGGCGGGAAGGGGCTCACGCCACCTGTGCCTGTGAACGTGGACCAGGGACTCGAGAAGTTGAGCGGCGCCGAGGTCGAGCCCTGAGGCGTAAAGGTCGGGGCAAACGGAGCGTTGTCGACGGTATGGTTGTAAGTCGAGTAGATCATCGGCTGGGTAAACATCCCGAAGCCGGCATGAATTGAGGTCTTAGGAAGACCTTTGGGCTGCCAGGCAATGCCCAGGCGTGGCTCCCAGTAACCATACGTGGTATCCATGAGGCCGGCGCCGATTCCCGCGTCGCCGGGAAAAACCATCCCCACGGGCGCATTGGGATATACCGTGCTCTGCTGGCCGGGAACCCACGCCGCTGCGCGGCCCGCAGTCACTTGCGGCGGCACATTAGGATCCCAACGCAGACCCAGCGTGAAGTTAATGTTGTGGCGGAATCTGAAAAGGTCCTGCCCATAAAAGCCCGGTTGCCAGCCGGAGACCGGGGCCACTTCGCCCGCTCCCTGCGTGAACTTATACAGGTCGCCAACCAGGTAGTCGGCTAGGCCGCTGCCCGTATAGCTTCCATTCCAGTCCAGTTCCGCCTCGGTGGGATACTGCGTGAACTCCTCAGCAAACTGATGCTGAAGATTCATCCCGGCCTGGATGGTATGCCTGCCGAAAGTCTTCGAGAAGTTGTCGTAGAGGCCGTAGGTGGTGCGTTCTTCCTGCGAAGGCTCATACCAGCCGCTTTCAAATCCCCCGCTGTCAACCTCGAAGCCCTCGAGATAGCAGGTTCCGGGCAGCTCCGTGATGTTGATGTAGCTGGACCAGCAGAACGGCTTATTGTTGGCCGTTTCCGCGGCAGAACCGTTGTGCGCGGCCATCTGCGTCCAGAACACCGATGCCACGTTGACCGTGGTCGGGCTGATTGTCCAGGTGTGGTTGAGGGTCTCGTTGAAATACTGCATCTTCTCGGCGAAGGTGTATTGCCAGGTGCTCAGCGGAAGCATCGACAGCACGTTGCCG
>JASHVU010000340.1 GCA_030044455.1 Acidobacteriaceae bacterium
GGCCATCCGAGCGGCGCGTGCCCGGGGCATGCTGAGCCAGGTTGAAGGAGTTGACGACGATGCAAGAAGACCTCGAAACAAGCACGAGATCGTCGTCTACCAGGCGCCGCCCGAGAGGGCAAAGACCAAAAATGGGCCGTCACCTCCGCCGATGCCTTCAGTCATGGGAACAGAATCTAACGTAACGTCAGGGTCAAATGTCTCGCCAGGGTGGGTCGCTGACACACCGCCTGTGCAGATTCACCTTTACATGAAGGCGGAAGGCGAAAACGGGAGTGCTCCGCTCGACAAGACTATGATGCTCGATCTGATCATCGACGATGCAGGCAAGGTGCGATCGGTCGAATTCAACGGGCCGCCCGATCAGCGAATCAAGGATGCTTCCGCTGAATGGAGGTTCATTCCAGCACTCAAGTTCGGGCACCCCGTGGCATGCCAAATGAACTATGAAATCGGATCACCAAGGTGAGATGAGGGCTCATGCAGTGCACACCGACCTGATAACCTCAGAACGGGCCGACCCGCTAACTCGCCCACTCTTCGCCCCGGAAAATCTTCCAGAACTCCATGAACGCCTTGAGCCGCACCACCTGGAAGTAATCGGTAGATACCAGAAAGAAAACCAGGGACACCGCTGTCACCACGTGCAATGCGCCGGAGCCAAGTTCATCGCTGAAAGGCAGGGGCGCTGCTGAAAACACCATCGCCACCACGGCCAGCGCCATCTTCACAATTCCCATCACCAGGTTGATCTCAACCAGCTTGCTGGTAAAGGGTTTCCCCAGCCGCAAAGTCTGTCCAAGAGTTGAGAGCGCGGAGCGCCGCTGTTCGAGCAGCGCGATGAGCGGCGCAACCGCCACCGTCCAACTCGTCAGGGCCCACAGCGTGAAGAACCCCAGCGAGAGAAATATGGCCCAGATAAAGTAGCCCACAAGATCGGGCTCACCCGTCGCGCTCACGTGTGTGGCCGCAACCCACTCCATCGAGCGGAACCATCCATACACAACCACCAGAAACAGCACCATCCATGCGGTGTGCAGCACAATCATCGTGACCGGCCTGAAGCGTAGCCTGGGCTCAATGCGCATCAGCAGCAGGTTGCGCCCCAGCGCTGAAACCACGATCCACGCCACCATCCACACCGGCAAAAGCCAATGCATTACCGCTATGACGTGGGGAAAGTAGTAGCTGCACGCGAGGGCTATTTGTTGCGCCATGAACCACGGATTGCTGAAGTCGATCGCGCCGGCACCTGAAGACGCCAGCGGATACTCGGTCAGAATCCCCAGCGCCTGCTGCCAAAGCACGAACAGAATCGGAATTCCAACCAGCCAGCGCCAGCCAATCTCAATGAACGTAAGCGCCGGCCTCCGCATCACCGCGCCCATGTGCTCCACGAGCAGCTGTGTGCCGCGCACCGGCTTTTTACCGCGGGCTTCCGCCATTGCGGGCGCCTTCACTTCACTACCAGGTTTACGGCCCGGCCCGGCACCACGATTACCTTGACGACCGTCTTGCCGGCAATCCGCAATTGCACCTTCGGATCGGCTAATGCCGCAGCTTCAATCGCCTTCGCATCGGATCCAGCAGGCACCTTCACCACCGTCGTCAGCTTGCCGTTGATCTGCACCGGAATCTCGATCTCGTCTTCTTTGGCCAACCCCGGATCGCTCTCCGGCCAGGGATGCCGAAGAATTGAGCCGTCGCCGCCAAGTTGCTCCCACAACTCCGCAGCCAGGTACGGTGCAAATGGCGCGAGCAACAACGCCAGGTTCTTGAGCATTTGCTCCACTGCCGGCGCGGCAACCTCACCCGAGCTCAATTGCGCATCGGCCGCCTGCAGCTCGTTTACATATTCCATAATTGCCGCAATGCAGGTGTTAAAGTGCCAGCGCCCCTCAAAGTCCTTCGTGATTTTGGCAATCGTCTGATGCATCTTGCGCAACAGCTTCTTTTCGATGGGCGAAGAGCTGCCCTCAGAGGCTAAAGCCCCGGAGATAGAATCGCCACTTCCGGCACGACTAAAATCATGCCCTTTCAAAACCACTCCCTCATGTGCCGTCGATAATTTCCACACCCGCGCCAAAAACCGGCTCACACCGGCCACACCATCTTCCTGCCAGTCAAGATCGCGATCGGGCGGCGCAGCAAACAGCGAGTACATGCGCGTGGAATCGGCGCCGTAGCGGGCCACCATGTCGTCGGGCGAAACCACGTTGCCCTTCGACTTCGACATCTTGGCGCCGTCTTTGATCACCATGCCTTGTGAAAATTGCCGCTCGACCGGCTCACCATTCGTAATCATTCCCAGGTCGCGCATCATCTTGGTCCAGAAGCGCGAATAAATCAGGTGCAGAATCGCATGCTCCACGCCCCCAATGTACTGGTCAATGGGAAACCAGTACTCTGCACGCACTCGCGAAAAAGGAGCAGAAGAATTCTTGGCGTCGATGTAGCGATAGAAGTACCAACTCGAGTCCACAAACGTGTCCATCGTGTCGGTCTCGCGGCGCGCGGGCCCACCGCATTTGGGGCAAATCACGTTCACAAATTCCGGCACGCGACCGAGTGGCGACCCGCCCGTCTGCGTGATTTCGATCTTTTCCGGCAGCAACACCGGCAATTGGTCTTCCGGCACCGGCACAAGTCCGTCCTTCGGGCAGTGGATCATCGGAATCGGCGTGCCCCAATACCGCTGCCGGCTCACGCCCCAGTCCTTGAGGCGGAAAATCACCTTCGCCTCGCCGAAGCCCTGCCGGGCGGCAGACTCTTGGAGGAGTTTTTGAGCTTGCAAGCAAGTCAATCCGTCATACTCACCGGAATTCACAAGCACACCGTCTTCCGAAACGAACGGCAGGCTCTCCGAGCCCTCGGCCTCCTGGACTGGCTTGATCACCTGCCGGATCGGAATTCCGTACTTGGTCGCAAACTCAAAATCGCGTTCGTCGTGCGCCGGCACGCTCATAATGGCGCCCGTTCCGTAATCCATCAGCACGTAATTCCCAACCCATATGGGCACGCGTTCGCCACTATAGGGATTGATGGCGAAGCGCCCCGTCGGTACTCCGTGTTTCTCAATCGCGCCCACATCGCCGCCCTCGCGCGCCTTCTTCTGCTCTTCGAGTAACTCCGTTACCTTGACTCTTAGGGCGGGATTTGAGGCCGACAACCGCGCCACTACCGGATGCTCCGGCGCCAACTGTACGCTGGTCGCGCCAAAGATCGTATCCACGCGCGTGGTAAAAACGCGAATGCGCACGCGCTTGTCATCCTGAGCGAGGGTCGCGCCCTCAGTCCCTGGTCCCTGGTCGACTTTTTCCTCCAGGAAGAAGTCAATCTCCGTCCCCTTGCTGCGCCCAATCCAGTTGCGCTGCATGGTGCGCACTTTTTCCGGCCACCCATCCAGCTTCGCCAGGTCGTCCAGCAGTTCCTCGGCATACGCAGTAATCCTGAAGAACCACTGTTCCAGATCGCGCAGCTCAACCTTCGTGTCTTCGTGCCGCCAGCAGCAGCCGTCGATCACCTGCTCGTTGGCCAGCACGGTGGCGCATTCAGGGCACCAGTTCACCTTGCTCTTCTTGCGGTACACCAGGCCTTTCTCGTACATCCGCAAAAAGAACCACTGGTTCCAGCGGTAGTAATCGGGCAGACAGGTGGTGACCTCCGTGCTCCAGTCGAAGGCCATGCCCAGGCGATTGAACTGCCGCTTCATGGCGGCAATGTTGGCCAGTGTCCACTCCCGCGGAGGCGTGTTGTTTTTGAGCGCCGCGTTTTCCGCGGGCAGTCCGAACGCGTCCCAGCCCATGGGGTGCATCACGTTATAGCCGCGCATCCACATGTACCGCGCCAGCGCATCGCCGATGGCGTAGTTGCGCACGTGGCCCATATGCAGCTGCCCGCTGGGATACGGCAGCATCTCCAGTACATAATATTTCGGCTTGACACAGTCGGGACCTTCTGCCGCGTACATCTTCGGGTCAGCTGCCCAGCGCTCCTGCCACTTGCTCTCGATCGGCGCCGGATTGTAGCGCAGTAGTTCTTTCTCTTCTGCCATAAGCTTTTAGTTTAATGGATGGGTGCATCAGCGATTGGGCAGCAGCGGCTTGAGCCGGCTCGGCTCAACATTTCAGTGCACCAGGCCAAATCGCAGGCGCGTGAAGCGCCTACTTCACCAAACCCTTCAGCATCCGCACATTCCGCTCCTCGTCCCCGGGCTCATCTACCGGAGTCTCGGCCACAAACGCACAATGGTCCCAGCGCGGGTCATTGAGTATCCACCGGAACGGTTCCAGCCCCATCGTTCCCTCGCCGATATGTGTGTGCCGGTCGAGCTTCGAACCCCTCGCCGCCTTGGCATCGTTGCAGTGCCACACGCGCACCGCGTCAAAGGTCACCGTTGCAGCAATCCTGTTCATCGTCTCGGCGTAGCCCTCGGCGGTCACCATGTCGTATCCGGCTACGTGCGTGTGGCAGGTGTCGAGACACACTCCCACCGGAGCATGAGCCTTCAATCGCTCCACCAATTCAGCCACCTGCTCAAAGCTGCTGCCCAGGCTGAACTCTGCGCCGGCAGTATTTTCGATAAGAATATGGAACGGAGTTTTCTGCCATGGCAGCTTGTCAATCGCCTTCTCAATCGACTCAGCCGCCAGCTTCAACCCCTCGTCGCGCGTCAATCCCTTCCACGAGCCGGGATGGAGCACTAGGTACTCGGCGCCCAGTTCGATCGCGCGCTCAATCTCGCCGCGAAACGCATCGATGCTTTTCTTGCGAACATCGTCACTCTGGCTGCAGACGTTCACCAGATAACTCGTATGAATCACCAGCGGCCCCACATCGAGCTTCTTCCTAAGCTCGCGCATCCGCGCGGCCTGCTTTGGATCGACCTTGGGAGCCCGCCACATGCGCGGACTCGAAGAAAAAATCTGAAACGTGTTCGCGCCAATCTCATTCGCGCGCTCCACAGCATTCGACGCCCCACCCGCCGTTCCCAGGTGCACCCCAATTCGCTTAGCCATGGAATGAGTCTACCGGACCGAGCGCCTTATCCAATCCGAAATGGGAAGGCCTGCGAAGAATTCAGTGATCTTTTGCGTGCTTGGCCGCGGTCGTCGCATGCCAATAGGTCCACATATACTTCCCAACGACATCGGATGTATGGACGGGACCGTACTCTTCGAGCCGGCTATCCGCGCTTAGATCGCGGTTGTCGCCCATAACAAATAACTCCCCCGCACCCAATTTGTGCGGCGGGAAAGTCGTGAGTATTTCGATTTGTCCTGCTTTTGCTGGCGCAAGGTAAGGCTCATCAATCAGCTTTCCACCGCGAAACACCTTGCGATGGTCTCCACTGATTGTCTCACCTTGCATGGCAATAATGCGCTTCACAAGCAGAGTGTCCTTATGGTGAAAAACAATCACGTCCCCGTCATGAAGATCGGAACGTGCGCTACCGCCTTCATCAACGAATATGCGATCTCCTTCGCCGAGTAGCGGAAGCATCGAGTTGCCGACTACGCGGCACGCACCAACATGACTGTTACAGCCGCACGATAGCAGAGTTGAGGCACTCAGACTGATCGCGAGAATCGCATTCGCGGTTCTTCGACCGATAAGATGGGGGCACATTGTGCAGCGAGTATAAGTCCACGTGCCTCTGCATCACAACACGATTGTTTCCGCCTGAGCACGGCACCAACTCCGCTGACTTGCCGACTCGCTGAATCCTTCACAGATACTTCCCGAACCCTTCAATCTGTTTCGCCTGGTACTCCCGCCGGTTCACTGGCGACGACAGCACGGTCGACGTCGATGTCGCACCCAACGCGGAGAGCCTATCGATCAGCGCCTCAAGATGCCGTATCGAAACCACGTCAGCTTCGATCACAAACGACTCGTCGCCCGTAATGCGGTGGCAGCGGCTGACCTCCGTCAGTTCCTTGATCGCCGTCACCGCGCGGCTCACCATCAGGTCACCCCCATGAATCGTCAGCCGCACCAGCACGCGAATCGGCACGCCGAGCTTTGCCAGATCCACCGCGGCGTGGTAGCCGGTGATCACGCCCGCATCCTGCAAACGCCGCACGCGCTCAGCGACGGCGGGCGTCGAAAGCCCCACCTTGCGCCCCAGTTCCGCAAACGGCATGCGCGCATCCCGCTGCAGGTGCTCCAGAATCTTCCACGCAATCGCGTCCAGATGTATTTCGCCGGGAACTGTCCTGTGAGTCATACGCCACCATTCCTTAGGTCGCTATGCCATCCAGCTTAACCTCTTTAGGCGCCAATCGTCCCATTCCTTATCATCGCCCTTCTCTGTGCCGTTTCGCCGTCCTATTCTTTTCCTAGAAAGCCAATGGTCGTGCCTCAGTGCTGCCTCCCCTCTTTTTTAAGGCACTCTGGCACAGGAGGAATTGGCATGAATGCTTCCCCGCACGCCTTTACGGCGCATTCTCCAGCCGCCGCCTT
>JASHVU010000341.1 GCA_030044455.1 Acidobacteriaceae bacterium
AACCAGCCATCCGAAAACATACGCATCAGGCGAAGCCAGCAGCTTCCACGGGCACATCGCCAATCCAAGAAATCCCGTAATCAGTCCGCCCGTTCTGAAACTGATCAATCGAGGATACAGGTTCGAAAAATCGTTCGACGGCGACACCACGTTCGCGCCGATATTCACATTCAGCGTCGCCACAAGAATCGCAATCAGCGCGATGAACGCAACGACGGGCTGATGAAACGCGCCTATCAACGCAATCGGATTCCAGATCGCGTGACCGAACAGCACCGTCGATGCCGACGTAACCGCGATGCCCACGAACGTGTACAGCACCATGGCAACCGGCAGTCCAAACGCCTGCCCCCATGACTGCGCGCTCTGCGATTTTGAGTAGCGCGTAAAATCAGGAATGTTCAACGCCAGCGTTGCCCAGTACCCAACCATCGCCGTCAGCGACGGAAAGAAGACCGCAAGAAATGCGCCTGTCGAGTGAAACGAACTCGGCGTCGACAGCATCGTGCCAAAACTACCAGCCTTCATCCGCACCCAGATCAGTAGCGCCGCGGCCATCACAAACATAAACGGCGCGCCGAAGGCTTGCAGCCTGCGAATCGACTCAACGCCGCGCCAGACCACCCACATATTCAACAGCCAGAATCCGAGGAATGACGCCCACAAAATCGCCTGGTTGCCCGCGGCTGCAGGCCAGATCACCATCAGCATGGCGTCGATCGCCGTGCCACCAATCCACGACTGAATCCCGAACCATCCGCACGCCACCACCGCACGAAGTATTGCCGCCATGTTCGCGCCGCGCACTCCGAACGGCGCGCGAATAAACACCGGAAACGGAATTCCGTACTTGGCTCCCGCATGCGCATTCAAGAGCATCGGCGCCAGCACAATCAAATTGCCCAGCAGCACCGTGCCGATCGCCTGCTTCCAGTCCATGCCCTTCGCAATCAGAGACGACGCAAGCTGATAGGTGGTGATCTCCATACACATCGAAAACCACAGCGCCGTGTAGTTGTAGAAACTCCAGGTGCGCTTCTCGATCGGAACGGGCCTGAGGTCTCTGTTCGATAGCGATGGGTCGACGGTGGACAAAAGGGGAAGGCCTCCGGGTGTAACTTATATACACCAAAAACGGTCAAATTTGACAGGGAAAAAGAGGTCATATTATTCTAGTCATAATTGAGGAGTTGATTATGCAGAAAATGGCTGCCGCGCAATTCAAAGCGCAGTGTCTCGCGGTCATGGATCATGTATCGCAGAGCGGCCGCCCAGTGGTGATTACCAAGCACGGCAAGCCGGTTGTGAAGCTGGTTCCGGCAAACGAAGGCGAGGATGAGATTTTCGGAGCGCTGGAGGGCATTGCCAGGGTTACAGGCGACATTGAGAACACGGTTCCGGCCAGCGACTGGGAAGTGGAATGATTCTTCTCGATACGCACATCCTTGTCTGGCTGCTGATTGCTCCGGAAAATCTGTCGCCAAAGGAAAGGAAGGCGATTCTGACAGCCCGTAAATCGGGGCCGCTGGCTGTTTCTGCGATCAGCCTGTGGGAGATTGCCTGGCTGGCCGAAAACAGGAGAATCGACGTCGATGTCAGCGTCGATTCGTTCGTCAGGAAATGCGCCTCCTATGTGCAGGTTCTCCCCATCACTCCTGAAATTGCGGTTCGCTCCGTGAGGTTCCCGGTGTCCTACCCCAAAGATCCTCAAGACAGAATTATCGGCGCGACGGCAATTGTGGAGGGTGTGCGGCTGCTTACTCGCGATAAGCGGATCGTGAAGTCGGGGTTGGTTCCAATGGCCGGGTAGGGCTGGATAATAAGTGTGGTGGTGCTAAAAGACAAGGTCTCTAATTATCGAGATATCCGCACTATTTCACTCAAGAGCACGTCAAGGGCTGTCCGCAATCCACCTGATGCGAAGTGGGCAAAGATTCGCTCTTGCGAATCGGCATATGAAGGTGCCCATCTGCGACTTTCCGGGAAATATTCTCAAGGTGCTGCATCGATTCCTTGAAGGATTTTCCTCCGCCTGCGTAGTTATTTGAAACTTCCCTAAACGTACCCAAACCGAATATTGGAGGGACATGATCAAGTAGGCCACGTATAAGCATTGCGGTTGCATAGTAACAACCCAATGCATAAACAGAATTGATCTCCTCGCACATCCGCACCAGTTTTCTGAAATCAAAATCAGACGAAGTGAGTGAACGCAATTCGACTAGGCGGCTATCAGCTATGACGGTTGTCTTATTCACTGGGTCGAGGCCTCCATCGTCTAAATGCTCCAAGGCCGCCTCAATGTCCGGCAGAAGTGCGTCGAGTTCCGCCTTTGCGTCGTATGCCGAATACAAATTATCAATCTCCACCTCGATTGCATTCAGGCGAGAAGCTAAAGGCGAGGCAAGAAGAGGGCTGGCTAGTCTCTTGAATTGGACCACTAGATAGCGATACCCAGCAGTGACCGATGTCTGCTCGTCCGGATCATCTGACGGACCACAGAATCGAAATCCCTGTGCCGATCTAACAAGATCGGTCACAATCTCTTTCCTCCTTTGATTCACCATCATGTGGCACTCACTCACTATTTGTTGACGGGCAATTTAGTTCACTTCCACGCCCCACCCCTCGCCTCGCGCCGTAAATACAGGCCTCGCCCCGGCTTGCCCACAAACTCGCCGCCCTTCACAATCAACTCCCCGCGCGAGTAGACGTCCCGCGCATTGCCGCGCACTCTGAAGCCCTCGAACATCGAGTAGTCCACCCGCATGTGGTGCGTGGCAGCGCGGATGGTATGGTCGGC
>JASHVU010000342.1 GCA_030044455.1 Acidobacteriaceae bacterium
GGGGCTCGGCGTGGCGCTCAACGACGACGAGTTGAAGAAACACGTCAGGCGGGGAACCGAGTATTTTGCGCCCACGCCGGAATGGAACCAGGCGCAGTCGTGGGACGATGCGCTGTTCAGCTAGGCAAGACAGAAAGTTAGCGATGCGGACCCTTGAGCCTGCCCTGAAAATTCCCAGGCGCAGTAGAGCCGGGCTCCAGCCCGGTTGTCGTGTGGGCCTCCCGGCCCGCACCAGGTGCCCTCAAATTTTCATGGCCTTGGGTGGCGAAAAGCGCCATGTGTGACTGCGGTTGACAATTAAGGAACCTCAATCCGCATTACTGCCGTCCGATCTCCTCGATCCCGCGCTTGATGGCGAGTTCGTCGAGAGTTCTTAGTGGCAGCGAGAGAAACAGCCCGATTCTGCGATCGAGCACGGTGAATGCATCGCGGAATGCCCGTGCGATTTCATCCGGAGTTCCCTTCACGGCTGCGGGATCGGGAATGCCCCAATGCGCGGTCATGGGCTGGCCCGGCCAATACGGGCATGTCTCCTTGGCGGCGTTGTCGCACACGGTAAAAACGAAGTCGAGCCTGGGCGCGTTCGGCGCCGAGAACTCATTCCACGATTTGCTGCGCAGCCCGGCAGTGGAGAGCCCCGCCGACTCGATCTGTTTGAGCGCTTCCGGCCTCGGCTGGCCCGTAGGATGGCTGCCGGCGCTGTAAGCCGTAAACCTGCCCTTGCCTTTGTGATTCAGGATCGCCTCAGCCATGATCGAACGCGCCGAGTTGCCCGTGCACAGAAAGAGAACATTATAGTGATCGGCCATTTAGCCTCCTGTTACCTCGGCGCTCACGAGGCGTGAATTTCGAAACAGCCAACTGCACAATAAGGTTGCTGCCAGGCCTCCGGCCATCTCGGCGGCGACGAAGCCCGGCACGTCCCCGAGCCGGATTCCTGCGAAGGTGTCTGATGCAGCCCGGGCAAGCGTGACCGCGGGGTTGGCGAAGGATGTGGACGCGGTAAACCAATACGCCGCGACGATGTACGCTCCAACTGCAAACGGCACTGCCGAAGACCGGGACTCCAGGCAGGCCCAGATCACGACGATGAGCCCGAAGGTGGCGACGAACTCGCTCAGAAGCTGTGACGGACCCGAGCGAATGTGATGCGACGCGAAAAAAAGGGCGCAGCCGAACATCTTATTGGCGGCGGCGACTCCGATGAATCCGCCAGAAATCTGCGCCAGGATGTAGCCTGGCGCCTCCCGCCATCGCATCGCTTTCTTCATCGCCATGCTCAAAGTAACGACGGGATTGAAATGCGCTCCCGAGACACTTCCAAATGCCAGAATCAGCGCAACCAAAGCAGCGCCGGTCGCAAGGGTATTGGCCAGCAGTGCAATTGCCACGTTGCCGCCGGCCAATCGTTCTGCCATGATCCCCGAGCCCACAACGGCCGCCAGCAGGAAGGCGGTTCCCAACAACTCAGCCGCAGCACGCCGGACCACAGCACGTCCTCCCTTCGGGCTTGGTTGCGCGAATGAATCCGCTGAATATCTTCCCATTCACCTGGGGAGCGACTGCATCCACATCCACGCCGGCCTCGGTTAAAAAGCGCCGGGCATCTTCAACGTTGTACTCGCGTGTCGGCTCGATCGAAACGCCCTCGAATCCCGCTGCCTCGAGTTTTGCCATGTACTCTCCTGCATCGAGCGCCCCGGCGATGCAGCCAACCCACAACAGCATGCTCTTGCGCACCTCTTCGGGCATGCTGCCGCGCACCACCACATCAGAAACCGCAAATCGGCCGCCGGGCTTCAGCACGCGGAAGGCTTCGCGAAGCACGCGATCTTTATCGGCCGAGAGATTAATCACGCAGTTTGAAATGATGACGTCAACCGAGTTTTCGGGCAATGGGATGTTTTCAATCTCGCCTCGCAGGAATTCCACGTTCGTGACGCCTGCCTGCCGCTGGTTTTCGCGAGCCAGTGCCAGCATTTCGTCGGTCATATCCAACCCGTAGGCTCTGCCGGTTGGCCCAACGCGCTGCGCGGAGAGCAGCACGTCCATACCACCGCCTGAGCCCAGATCGAGAACCGTCTCTCCGGGCCTGAGGTCGATGAGAGCCGTTGGGTTTCCGCATCCCAGCGAAGCCCGTACGGCCTGCTCGGGTATGAGTCCCTTTTCCTCGGGACCGTATAGATTTGTGGTGATCGGGTCACAGCAGCGAAGACCCGGATCGCAGCAGGCCTGCACGCTCCCCGTCTCAGCAACCGCGCGCGCTGCGCTTGCGTACTTTTCCTTCACCTGCTCCTGCACATTCACTGTCGATTCCATTCTCGTTTCTTTATGAATACGCTTAAACGAATATATTCTCCATAGAACATATCTGTCAAGGCGCATATCATGAAGATGCGATTCGCCCCGCCTCAAAAAAACTCCGCGCCTCCCCAGGGAGACGCGGAGTCTGCCGGTTAAAGGTTATTTGGGTTTGCAGCAGCCGGGGCAGCAGCACGACTGCCCTTGGCAACTGCTGCCTGAGCAGCACTTCGCGCTGGACTTCCCCGCATTTGTCGCCCCAAACGCGGAAAGAGCAAGCAGGGAAGTGGCAACGATCGTAAGGATTTTCGTTTTCATAGAGAATTCCTTTCAGTGTGAAGAGAATCGATATGCGCCGAAGCGCAGGGACACACCAGCACACCGAGGTCTAAATCCGCAGATCGTCTTTGAGTCGGAAGACCGCCGCCCGAAAGCGCAGCCCGGGAGTGAGTTCCCGCAACGCTTCCGCGCGCGGCGTCACCGCCCAATCGAAAGTCACAGCACCCGCGACGGGCAAGGTGCCCACCTGCTCGCCGCGCTGGGTTTCAGTCTTTTCCGGAGCCTGCTCACACTGCGCGGACGAACATCCCCGGGGCCCTGCCTGGGGCGGGCAACAGCGCATATGGTGATGCATCGATGGCGTTTGCTGGGCTTCGGCGCAGGCAGCCGTCGCCAGCCACGCGGCGATCAACGCCGGCGTCAGCACTCGACCCATCCGCCCGTGAAGGAAGCGCATCACCGCATCAGAAATCTATTCTTCTCTGGACATATCTGTCAAGGCGTATATCATCGGACTGTGGACCGTTCCCTGAAAGGCTACGACCTGGCGCTGCTGTTTGCCGCGCTCTCTGACCGCACCCGGCTCCGGCTCCTGAACCTGATGGACGGCCGGGAGGTGTGTGTCTGCTATTTTGTCGAGATCCTGGGCCAGAGCCAGCCCAAGATTTCGCGCCACCTCGCTTACCTCAGGCGTGCGCGCATCGTTGCGGCCCGGCGTGACGGCAAATGGATCCACTATAAAATCGCCGTGCCGCCGAACTCCGGCGCGGCAAGGATTCTTCGCGAAACCCTGCTGACATTGCGGCAAGACAGGGGCATGCAGGCCGACCTCGCTCGGCTGAACCGGGCCTGCTGCGTGCCTCAGCGCATTTATCAGCTCGAAAGCGCGCCGCTTCCGGCCCGCGTTGACGCGCTTAACAATTGAGCCGGGCAAATTGAAGCAGGGACAACCGCACCGGAACCTACAGCGTATCCGGCGTGCCGCCCCACGCTTCGGGATGCACGTACTTTGCTGGTTGCGTAAAGGTCCCCAGATGCCCGACGATGTCGATCGCTGTGAACTGACGCTCCCCCCATAGGGTTAGGTAACCGGCGCCTGAGTAACCCGCGCCGTGTGCTCGAGTGCAAGCGCAGTGAGTGTCGGCGTCCTCAACCCGCACCATGATCGCGTGCCCGATGCCCAGCGGCGCGTTTTCCTCTTCGGGACGCTTTTCGCGCGGAATCACCGCCCCATCGCCAACATTGAGTTGGACACGATGGTTGCCGACGGTCAGTCGCATCGTGAAACCGAAAACCTTCTACAACCATTTTGCCGCCTGTATTGCGTCGGGCTATGCCAGCACCGGAATGACCCTGGATTTCGGAATCGACCGGCTCGACAGCATTCTTGCTCCTTCACCGTGTGTGCAGGCGAAAGCGATCAGCGTACCGGCCCCTACATTTTCAATGGGGAATTGTCCGTTTTGCTTGTGCGGAATTAAGGCGTTGCTTCGAGAATAATGCGCGCATCCCACTGCCTCCAACCTTCAATGGCGCATTTCTGCGAAACGCTTGTCCAAATCGGAAGGCAAATTGGGCGCCAGATCGGCTGCCAATGGTCGAGGACGGTTGACAATTCGATGTGCTTAAAGACCTGAAGAACCAGGGCCCACGGGTGTATAGTGTCTTTGCATTTTGAATCCCAAGCGAAAATCCTGACTACGATTCTCCCCTGAGAAAAATTCCGGCAGCCGTGAGGGGAAACTATGAATAAGGTAACGAACCCATTCCTCCGGGTCCTTACTGTTTTTGCTGCAATGTTTTTTGGCTCCCACCTGCATGCAATTGTCGGAGGCATTCAGTTGTGGGGATTGACAATGACAGTATTCGGCCTCTTCGCCCGCGGCAAGACGCCGCACTTTTCCTTCAATGCACCGTCCCTCCCCATGGCCTGGCATTGGCCTTGGCTTGGTTTCCTTTTACTGGTGCTCGTCGGCATTCAGATTTTGGCGTCTCTAGGCGCTCTTTGGCTACCGGAAATGAGTTTTGCCGAAAAGAAATATAATGCTTCAGAAGTTGGTGCGAAGTATCGCACTACCAAGGGCGTTACCACAGCCGTTGGATGGAAAAAGAATCTGTACGCATCCTTGCACCTATTCTTTGGCGTAGTCTGTGCTATATGGATTCTGAGCATGGCGACAGTTCATTGAAGTTTCTGAAAGCCGAACAATAGAGTCGTTCGATTAATCTTGCGGCGTCTTGCGCTGCGCTTTCGATCCATACTAATTCCGAAACAGTTTTTGCCCATGGGATACAGCTTGATCCAAAAAATCCACGGGGATGCAGCAGAGCCGCGTTAATCAACAAAAAGTACGCCATCAGACTTGAGACAATAATTCCGCAACGGTGGTAGGAGAGTCGCTCTGAGTCCCGGCGGGAATGTTGCGGCTGGCGACGAGAGCGTGAGAATGCCCTTCAAACCAAACCAGCAAGGCGGCCTTGTCGGAGCCCGGCAATCGCATCATTTCAAGGTAGGCGTAATAAGCGGCCATGTCGGCGTCGATCAGCGATCCATCGGGATCAAGATCGATTCCATTTGAGGCGTCCGCGACCATAGCGTTAAACGATCTCTGGCGTTGTCGCGGGGCAAACCGCGCCAGGATCGTTGCCGGTTGAGCACGGCGAAGCACCTCGCGTGTCGTCCACTGCACGAAGCTCGTACTGAATATTTGCGTTCCCGACCCTTCAGTCAGCAGAGAGATCGCAAAGTTTTTTAGACAGGGATCGTGCGCCGACGCATCCCCCGATGGGGCCTGCTGATTCAAATTTGCCAGTTGCGTATGCAACACTTCAGGCCCCGTGCCGGCTTCGATGCAAGCCTTCATGCGCGCCAGAATCTGCGCGTTCAGCGGCGCAAGCGTGGGATAAAGAATCTGCGTCACGCCCGGCGATGGAAAGCCGGGCAACGGGCTGCCGCCATCCACATACCAATGCGCGTAAGGTACGGGATGGCTATTCGACCTTTCGCGGAGCGTAGTGAGCAGGGCATCGGCCGCCCCTTCGCTGCGGACGCTTGTTCTTACCTGGCCAAACTTGCGAAGCTTCTGAAACAAGGGATAGAGGCCTGGCTGAGCGTCACGCCCGATGCAGATCATCACCAGGCGAGGCATCACCGGGAGCGCCGGCTCAACCGCCGTCGAATAAGAATCTACGAAGCGATTTGCGGCCCTGCGGTATGCATCCATCTGCAGGGACGACCAAAGATACGATGTCATATCCGCGAGGAAAAGCTGCGGATCTTTGATTCTTTCCGGGTTGTCGAGCGAAGGCGGCACCTGAATGCCTTTGAACCCCGAGAGCGATGAGGGATTCTCTCCCGCAAACTCGATCCGCTTTTCGATCTCCCGCTGCTCGAGTGGGAACTTCCAGTCATAAGCCTTCAGATCGACCAGAAACACCGGAAGCAATGCGACCGGGATCTGGCGCAGCGCGTCGATGCGCGAAACAGCCAGATCTTTGCCCTGAGGAGGGTAAGCGGCAAAACTCGCTGTCGTCAGCCAGGCATTCATCAGGTCAGCTCCGGTATGCGTTTGCCTTGCACCAGGCGTCCATCGAAACCAAGCACGCCGGATACCGCCGCGGCAAGATCGATTGACTCAATCGGTCGCTCGACGATGGTCTTCTGCCGCACCGCGGGGCCAAGCGTCATCATCCAGGTGGTGCGCGCCGAGGCGCTGCCGGTGCGATGATGCTGAAATCCGTTTCCTCCGGGATCGTTGTCGCCGTCGCGTCCGAAGTCGGGCATGATGAACAGCGTGGTTTTGTCCTTGTATTCGGGATTGCTCTGGATCTCAGCCCATATCTCCGCGCAGAGCCGGTCGGTGCGGCGGATGCCTTCAAGATAAAGCGAAAAAGCGCCCGAGTGCGCTACGTCGATATCGTGCAGCGTGAGGAATATCAATGACGGCGCAAAGGTCCGCATCACGTGCTTCGTCATATACACCGAGAGCTCATCGGGACTGTGCAAAGTGGCTGCAGTGGTGCGGAGATCGGCGGGGCTGAGATGGAGGCGATCGACGATTCGCTCCATCTCTCCGCGGTCGAGCGATCCTACCGGACTGCCTGCGATGTCGGGCCGTTCGTAGTTATCCCGCAACAGGTCGGGATAAGCGTCCAGCTCCAGCGCATTGGCGCTGCCTAGCGCAGCCGCGAGCAGTTGCTTGGGAAGAATGACTTCAGCGCCGGACTCCGGGCCATAGCGGCGATTCTGGCTTGCACCCATCTGCGCAAACAGATTTCCCGGCGCAATAACCCACGCATCCTCGCGGGGGCGGCTGAGGTCTTTGCGGAAGTACTCGAAGATCGTGGGATGCTGGGGCGGCTGGGCCACAAAGTTATCGAATGTTTCATAAGCGCCGGTGGCAATGCTGGCAGTGGCAACGTAGTGTCCGAGAATTCCGCGATTAATGACTTGCGTGAAGAAGCAGGACTGAGGAGCGAGAGTGTTGAGAAGGTTGGGAATGTACTGCTGACCGTCGAGTGAGAAAGTCTCATCGTCTCTTGCTCCGCCGCCAAAGGTGATAATCACGGCTTTTTGCCCTGCAACCCCCTTGGCGGCA
>JASHVU010000343.1 GCA_030044455.1 Acidobacteriaceae bacterium
CTCGCCTTGCCCCCGGTTCATCCCGCGTGTTTGACTGGTTCCCGAAGGCAGGTGCGCTCTCATGTCTTACGTTCTCGCCCTCGACCAAGGGACAACCAGCTCGCGGGCAATCCTGTTCGATCACGATGGCGCCATTGCCGCCGTGGCCCAGAAAGAATTTGAGCAGTTCTATCCGCAGACGGGCTGGGTGGAGCACGATCCCCTTGAGATCCTCACCAGCCAGATGAGCTGTGCTGTTGAGGCGCTGGGCAAAGTAGGCGCTCGGCCGCGCGACCTGGCCGCTATCGGCATCACCAATCAACGCGAGACGGTGATTGTGTGGGAACGCTCGACGGGCAGGCCAATTCACCCGGCAATCGTTTGGCAGGACCGCCGCACCGCCGCATTCTGCAAGGAGCTTGAAGAGCTCGGCCTCGCCGACGCGATCGCTGAGAAAACCGGTCTGGTCATCGATCCATATTTTTCGGCAACCAAGGTGCGCTGGATTCTGGACAACGTGGATGGCGCTCGCAAACGCGCCGAGCGCGGCGATCTTGCCTTCGGCACGGTCGATAGCTGGCTCATCTGGCATTTGACCAGCGGCCACAAGCACGTGACCGATGTGACCAATGCATCGCGCACGCTGCTCTACAACATTGTGAAAGGCGAGTGGGACAAGGAACTGCTCCGCATCTTTGACGTTCCGGAGGCCATCCTGCCAGAGGTCGTCTGGTCGAGTCAGAAAGTTGGAGAAGTTACCACCTCGCTGGGACTGGCCGGCGCGACCATTGCAGGCATCGCCGGCGATCAACAGGCCGCGCTCTTCGGCCAGCTGTGCTGGCAGGCAGGCGAGGCCAAAAACACCTACGGCACCGGCTGCTTTCTGCTACAAAACATCGGGACGGGGGTGGATGGAAACGGCACGGGATTTGTTCGCTCGCGTCACCGGCTCATCACCACGCTCGCCGCCAGCGCTCAGCCGCGCCTTGAATACGCGCTCGAAGGCAGCATCTTTATCGGCGGAGCCGTGGTGCAATGGCTGCGAGACAATCTCAAACTCATCGGAGCCTCGAGCGATGTTGAAGCGCTGGCCAAAACCGTCAGCGACTCCGGCGGCGTGGTCTTTGTTCCGGCATTTGTCGGCATGGGCGCGCCGCAATGGGACCCGCACGCCAGCGGAATGCTCATCGGCTTGGGGCGCGGCACAACGCGTGGCCATATAGCGCGGGCTGCGCTTGAAGCCATTGCCTTTCAGGTGGCGGATGTTCTTGATGCGGTGCACAGCGAAACCTCAACCCCGTTGGGCGCTCTTCGTGTGGATGGCGGCGCGGCTGTAAACGACCTGCTGATGCAGTTCCAGGCCGACATTCTGGGCGTGCCGGTGGTGCGCCCGCTGGTGACTGAGACCACCGCTCTGGGCGCTGCATATCTGGCCGGACTGGCGACTGGTTTTTGGGCTGGTCCCAGCGATCTGAAGGCGAAACGCGAAGGCGATGTCCGCTTTGAGCCGCTGATGAGCGCGACGGAACGCGCAGAGCGCCGCGCACGCTGGCAAAAGGCGGTTGAACGGGCGAAGAAGTGGAACGGGTAGAGAACAGAGGAGAGAGAACAGAGGCCGCGAAGCACCACGAACCGTACTCCGCTCACCAATCGCCATTCCTTGTCCACGAACCACGATCCACGAAACAGGGAAGGATATCGCATGCAGCGTGACCAGATGATCCAGCAGCTGCGGGAACGATCCGAAACCGGTGAACCTTGGGACCTTGTGGTGGTGGGGGGCGGCGCAACCGGCATGGGAGTTGCGGTGGACGCGGCGTCGCGGGGTTTCAGCGTGGCGCTCGTCGAGGCGCACGACTTTGGCAAAGGCACCAGCAGCCGCTCCACCAAACTGGTTCACGGTGGCGTGCGCTACCTTGAGCAGGGCAACATTCCGCTGGTCATGTCGGCGCTCAAAGAGCGAGGGCTTATGCGCCAGAACGCCCCGCATCTGGTGCACGATCTCGCTTTTGTTGTGCCCAATTACTCGTGGTGGGAAGCGCCTTTTTACGGCATCGGCCTCAAGCTCTATGACCTGCTCGCCGGCAAGTACGGCTTCGGGCGTTCCACTCTTTTATCGAAAGAAGAAACGCTTGAGCGACTGCCGGCCCTCGAGCCCGAGGGGCTTCTTGGCGGCGTGGCTTACTACGACGGTCAGTTCGACGATGCCAGGCTCCTGATCCATCTCGCCATGACGGCTGCTGACCATGGCGCAACCGTGGTGAACTATTGCCCTGCAATTGCATTGCTCAAGGACGCCGAAGGTTACGTGAACGGCGTGGTGGCTCGCGACCAGGAGACAGGCGAGGAGCGCACCCTTCACGCGCGCGTGGTGGTGAATGCCACCGGCGTGTTTACCGACCAGGTGCGCCGCCTCGCCGAGCCCGACGCGGAGCCCATGATGGTTACCAGCCAGGGTATCCATCTGGTTTTCCATCGCTCGTTTCTTGCCGGCGACGCCGCGCTCATGGTGCCGCGCACCAGCGATGGCCGTGTCTTGTTCGTTATTCCCTGGCACGGACACGCCGTGGCTGGAACCACCGATACCCCGGTCGACGAGCCCAGCCTTGAGCCGCGTCCGCTTGAAGAAGAGATTGCGTTTGTGCTGGAGACGGCCGGGCGTTATTTCACGCGGCCTCCCAGCCGCGCCGACGTGCTGGCCGTTTACGTAGGCCTGCGGCCGCTGGTCAGAACAGAAGGCACGGGTGACGGGAAAACCTCGGCGCTCTCGCGCGACCACGTGATCCACGTCGACTCCTCGGGACTGCTTACCATCACAGGCGGCAAATGGACCACCTATCGCCACATGGCTGAGGATTGCGTGGACCACGCCATTACTCTGGGAAGGCTGGATGATGCGGCTTGCATGACGAAGAATTTGCACATTCACGGCTACGCTGCCGTGCCGTACGAAAATGGGCCCGAACATTTTTCTGTCTACGGCTCCGACTCCGCAGCCATCGCAGCATTGGCCGAGGACGCTTCGTTCGCCGCGCAGCTCGATCCCGATCTGCCATATATCGCCGCCGAGGCGGTTTGGGCCGCGCGCAGCGAGATGGCGCGAACGGTTGAAGATGTGCTCGCCCGGCGCACCCGCGCACTTTTTCTCAACGCCCAGGCAGCTTGCCGGATGGCAGAGCCGGTCGCCCGCCTGCTGGGCGCCGAACTCCACCGTGGCGACGACTGGATTGCCGCAGAAGTCGCACGATTCCATGCGCTTGCCGCGCGATACCAGGTCTCCTGAAGCGCAATGTTCATTCTCAATTGGAAAAACCCCGGCCTCTCGTGTCACTCTGGAGATGTGATGAATCGCCGGGCCACCGCGGGCCGGCAGTCGAGACTTGGAGGCCAACCATGGCGGCATGCACACATCTCGCTGAATTCGACAAGAAAGCCAAGGCCCGTAGCAAAGGCTGCGAAGAATGTCTGAAGACGGGCGATAAGTGGGTGCACCTGCGCCGCTGCCTCACCTGCGGCCACGTGGGCTGCTGCGACTCGTCAAAGAATCGCCACGCGCGCGCGCATTTCCATGAGACGCAGCATCCGCTCATCCAGTCGGCCGAGCGCGGCGAAGACTGGCGCTGGTGTTACATCGACGACGCCTATCTATAAAAGCGGAGATCAGATGCGAGCACTTTAGCCACAAAAATCTGATGCCCAGCGGCGTGATAGAAGATATTTAACTCATACGGCACTTGGCTTTTGATTATTGAGAGCTTTTCCTCGGCAAGAATCTGCGCTGCAAATCCTTTGCTTGACGGGATCAGGGACTTGCGTAAAGGATTTGAAAGCGCGCGAGGCACCGTTTACCTCCGCCCCGCG
>JASHVU010000025.1 GCA_030044455.1 Acidobacteriaceae bacterium
TATTTCCGGCGCTGTTTGCGGCCGGCATGTCGCTTGTGGATACCACTGACAATGTGCTGATGCTGGGAGCGTACGGATTGGCCTACGTAAAGCCCATTCGCAAACTCTACTACAACATGACGATCACGTTCGTATCGGTTCTAGTGGCTTTGATTGTAGGCGGAGTTGAGGCGCTCGGCCTGATTGGCGGGCAGGCCGGACTGCAGGGCGGTTTCTGGGATTTTGTGGCGCGGCTGAATGACAACTTCGGCATGCTGGGTTACTGCATCATCGCCATCTTCGCGCTGAGCTGGATCGCTTCAGTTGCGTTTTACAGGATGCGGGGATTCGATGAGATTGAACTGCAGGTGGAACCGGAAGGCATTTCGCAGCAGTAGGTCCATCAAGATTGGTTCAGGTCACGCGGCCCGTTTCAGCTTTTCCGCTCTGAACATTCGCGCATAGGCGTAAACCAGCAGGACCGCGACGGTTGCTCCGCAGCAATCGAGCATCACATCCCAAGGCGTCCCGGTCCGGTTCGGCAAGAAGGTCTGGTGCCACTCATCGCAACTCGCCACCAGCGTTGTGCCGATTACCCCAAGCAATGCACATTTCCAAAACGCTGCAGTCCGCAGGACCATCCACCAGGCGCGCAGCCAGGTCAAACACAGGATCCCATAGCCGACGAAGTGGCCGCTCTTGCGAATGTAGTGATGGATCACGTCCCAGCGCGCATCGCCGATGGGGCCGAAGATGGCTTCGCAGATGGCGCGCAGCGGACCGGTGGTGTGATCGGCGCCAAACCAGACTGTCGACTCGAGGGCAATCACGCCGATGCCGATCGCAACCGGCAACCACGCGCTGATCCAAAACCAGAGCCCTCGCCGACAGGTCTTCATTGGCGGGGCGGAGACCTTTGCGCCGCGCCCGCTACTCGACATGGTAGTTGGGTGCTTCGCGAGTGATAATCACGTCGTGGACGTGGCTCTCGCGCAAGCCTGCGCCGGATATGCGCACAAAGCGCGCGTTCTGCTGCAGCTCGCCGATGGTTCCGCAACCCAGGTAACCCATGCCGGAGCGAAGGCCGCCTACGAGCTGAAAGACCATCGACTCAAGCGGTCCGCGATAGGGGACGCGGCCTTCAATGCCCTCCGGGACGTACTTGGCAAGCCGGTTGCCTGCACTGCGTTCGCGCTGCACCACGCCTTCCACCGATTCGCACTCCTCCAAGTCCGCGCTCCCCTGGAAGTACCGTTCACCCGAGCCCTGGCTCATGGCGCTGAGCGAACCCATGCCGCGATAGGTTTTGAAGCTGCGCCCCTGATAGAGAATCGTCTCGCCGGGGCTCTCGTCAACGCCGGCAAAGAGTGAGCCGATCATGACTGTGCTTGCGCCGGCCGCTATGGCCTTGGTAACTTCACCCGAATACTTGATGCCGCCATCGGCGATGACCGGAATACCGCGCTCCTTTGCCGCGCGATATGCTTCGGCGATGGCCGTGATCTGCGGCATGCCTGCGCCGGTGACCATGCGAGTGGTGCAGATGGATCCCGGGCCGATGCCTACCTTGATTGCGTCAGCCCCTGCATCCATGATCGCCATTGCGCCTTCGTAAGTGGCTACGTTTCCAGCCAGCAGCCCCACATCCGGGAATCTCTTTTTTACCTCACGCACTGCTTCGAGCACGCGCGACGAGTGCCCGTGGGCAGAATCCACGGCGAGTACGTCGGCTCGCGCCTTGACCAGTTCTGCCGCGCGCTCAAGAAAGTCGCCGGTTGCGCCAATGGCGCCGCCTACGCGCAGGCGGCCCTGCGAGTCCTTGCTCGCGTTCGGGTATTTGAGTTTTTTCTGGATGTCTTTGACAGTGATGAGGCCCTTGAGCTCGTAGTCCTTGTTGACGACGAGAAGCTTTTCAACACGGTGCTGGTGCAAAATCTGCTCAGCCTCTTCGAGCGTGGTTCCAACCGGCACGGTGATGAGGTTTTCCTTGGTCATCACGTCACCGATGGGAATATCGGTGCGCGTCTCAAAGCGAAGATCGCGGTTGGTGAGAATGCCTACGAGCCGCTTGCCTTGCGTGACGGGCACTCCGGAGATCTTGTAGCGTCGCATCACGTCGAGTGCGTCGGAGATCAACTGGTCGGGCCCGATGGTCACCGGATCGACAATCATCCCGCTCTCAGAGCGCTTGACTTTGTCGATCTCGCCGGCCTGGTCGCCGATGGAGAGATTGCGGTGCACTATGCCGATTCCGCCTTGCTGCGCCATGGCTATCGCCATCCTCGACTCGGTCACAGTGTCCATGGCCGAGGAGATGAGCGGAGTATTGAGTGCGATTTCACGGGTGAGTTGAGTTTGCGTGCTCACCTGCACCGGCACAACCTCGCTGTAGGCGGGCACCAGCAGCACGTCGTCGAACGTGAGCGCTTCAGTTAGATTTTGCGACAGCATAATGGTAGGCCGCGTCCGGCCAACGAGCGGATTGAAGTCTCTCGGTCGGCGAGCGCTTCGCTCTATTGTAGCGGGTGAGACGGGGCTAGCGGCTAAGGGGCTGAGGAGTAAGGGGCTAAGAGACTAGAGGACCCGGCAGCATCAGTATGCGATCTTGTTGGGGGAGTCGAGCCAGGCTTGAAAGCTGGCCCATGCCTCATCGGCAAGCAATTGCATTGAGCGGAGTTGACGTTGGTCCGAGACTTTCCGAAGCTCGTTGTAGACAAAGGCATCGTCGAAGCCGGCGCGCGCGGCATCAGCAGCACTGGCGCCGTAATAGATCGCGTCCAGGCGAGCCCAGTAGCAGGCTGAGAGGCACATGGGGCATGGCTCGCAACTGGTGTAGAGTTCGCAGCCTGCGAGTGTGAATGTGCCCAGAGCTTTGGCGGCGGCGCGAATGGCGTTCACTTCGCCGTGGGCCGTGGGATCATTCGTTGAAGTGACGGTGTTCACGCCCTCGCCGACGATTCTGCTGTCGCGTACGATAACTGCGGCGAACGGGCCGCCGGCGCCGGAGACCACGTTTTGAGTGGCGAGGGCGATGGCGCGGCGCAGGAATTCGGGTTTGGGGACGCTGGGCACGAGGGGAATTGCCGCCGAAGCAGCCGGGGCAGGTTCAGTATTTCACAAGCGTGGTATAGCGCGGAACGGTCGAAGTACAGCGCACGTATACTGCGAGGAACTGATTGAGGTTGCCGCAGATGACGCTAAGAGTGTTGTGGGTGTTCCTGCTTTGGGGATGGGTGGGACTTGAGTTTGTGATTGCGATCGCGACGCGGACGCGGCGCAGCCAGGGAACCGTGCATGACCGTGGCACGCAGGTGCTGATTTGGACGGTAATTGTGTTCTCGTTTTTCGCGGCCGAATGGGCAGCGACTCCGGGGTTGGACATCAGTATCAAGCATGATCCATTGCGCATCGCGGCGGTATTACTGATGGTGCTGGGGCTGGTGGTTCGCATTGTTGCGATTGTGACGCTTGGCAAATCCTTCAGCGCGAATGTGGCGATCCGCTCGACGCAGACGCTACAAAGGAGCGGGCTCTACAGCGTGGTGCGACACCCGTCGTATCTGGGGATGGAGATCATTTTTGTTGCGGTCGGAATCTGGGGCCACAACTGGGGTTCCATGGCCGTGTTGATCGGGCTGCCGACAGCGGCGGTGCTGTATCGGATTCATGTCGAGGAGATCGCATTGAGGAGCGCGTTCGGGGCGGAGTACGACGAGTACGCGAAGAGGACGAAGCGGCTGATTCCGGGGGTGTATTGAGATGAGATCTGACGTTACCTCGTGAGACTTGCGCAAAGTATTAAATGGTAGACTCGGAAAGCTTGAGGGAGCGGATGAAGAGATTGCTTCAAATGGCGGGCCTGCTGGTTTTGGCCTCAGCGCTGCCGGCTGCAGGGGCCGCAGACGTGAGTGGCAATTGGAGGGGCTCGTTCGATTTCGAGGGAACGAGCGTGCAGCTCACCTTTCACTTTGTCGCGGAAGGGAACACGTTGACGGGCAGCGTGGAGGGTTTGCCGACCACGCCGGCGGAGATTCACGACGGAAAGATCGACGGGAGCAACATTACGTTCTCACTGACCACCGACTACCAGGGAACGCAATACAAGCTTGTTTATAACGGGACGGTATCGGCTGATGGAGAGTCGATTGGGTTCACGTTTGGAACTGAGGCCGGCGACTGGAGTGCGGAACTTTCGGCGACGCGGATGCGCTTTCAGATGCCACCTCCGCATGTGAACGCGCCACTCGGCGACGTCAAGCGCTATCCGGGAGATGGCGATGGAGCATTCAAGACCGAGAAATACCGCGACCTTTTTGCCGAGGCCGGGCACACGCCTGAAGAGGAAAAGGCAAAGATCGACAAGGCGTTTCAGCAACTCTTTCATGGTGACGGGCAGGAAGAGCGGATCTACTTTGAGACCGGCGCGAACGAGAACGGACCGCTGGCCTACATTACCGACTGGGCCAATAACGACGCGCGCACCGAGGGCATGAGCTACGGGATGATGATTGCCGTTGAGCTCAACAAGAAGCGCGAGTTTGATGCGATCTGGAACTGGGCAAACACTTATATGCTGATCACCGACCCCAAGAATCCATCGGTGGGTTATTTTGCGTGGTCGATGAACACGGACGGTACGCCGCGGTCGACCGGGCCGGCGCCCGACGGCGAATCTTATTTTGTGATGTCGCTCTACTTTGCCGCACATCGCTGGGGCAACGGGAAGGGTATCTACGACTATCAGGCCGAGGCGGACAAGCTGCTGCACCTCATGCGGCATCACCCGGTGCTGACCGCCGAAGGTCCGTTCAGGATTCATCCCGATGATCCGCCGTTCGCTATGCCCGACCATCCCTGGCCGAGCCCGAACAACCGGCGGATGGAGGCGGAGGCCAAGGCGAGCGGAAGACCGTGGCCGCCACCTTATTTCCGGTTCCCGCGTGGGCCGCAGAAGGAAACCATCGGGCCCATGGTGGACGAAGACCACTTCATGATCAAGTTTGTGCCCAACTTACCTGGGGGCGCGACCGATCCGTCGTATCATCTGCCGGCGTTTTACGAGCTATGGTCGCGCTGGGGACCCGAGGAGGATCGCGCATTCTGGGCAAAGGCTGCCGACGTAAGCCGGGACTTGTTTGCCAAGGTGACGGGGCCGGAGACGGGACTGACGCCGGACCAGACCAACTTTGACTTGTCGCCCATGATGGGGTGGGATGGAAAGCCGATGGCCTTCGGGTACGACTCATGGCGCAGTGTGAGCAACTGGAGCGTTGATTATTCATGGTGGTATAAGGACCCGGACGAAAAAGTGCTGAGCGACCGCATCCAGAAGTTCCTCGTCGGGCAAGGCATCGACAAGTTTGACGACCGCTATACGTTGGACGGGCAACCCCTGTCGCAGCGGCACTCGCCGGGGATGGTGGCGACGGGCGCGGTGGGCAGCCTGGCTGCGACCGATGGACCGAATGCAAAAGCCTTTGTAGATGCGCTGTGGAATATGCCGGTGCCGAACGGCGAACAGCGTTACTATGACGGGCTGCTTTACCTGATGAGCATGATGCATGCGAGCGGGGAGTTCAGAATCTATTAGGGAATAGAGAACCGAGAACGGAGGACAGCGAATGAGGGAACGAGACCCGGAGTGAGAGCTTCGGGCTTTTTCTTTTTGGCGAGCTGCGCGGTCATGGAGTCTTAAAAATGGGCTTGCGGAAGTTGGCTGTTTGTTTGCCGTGGTACATTGTGCTAACGGTTCATTCTTCATCTTTCCCCGATTTTGGTTGCTGAAAACTGAAATCTGCACGAGGTGAGCGCCGATGACAGGCGATTCCACGCACGACGTGTATGCAACGACGGCAAGGCCCGCTGACGAGGAGTCGCGGCTCAAACGGATTGGCGAATCGGCGCAGCGGAAGGCCAGCCTGCGGCTGCTTCCGGTGATTGGCGTGGGCTACCTGCTGGCCTACATGGACCGGATCAACATCAGCTTTGCTTCACTGCAGATGAACCGGGATCTGCACTTCAGCGCGTCGGTGTATGGCTTTGGCGCGGGGCTTTTCTTTATTGGCTACGCGCTGTCAGAGGTGCCGTCGAACCTGATGCTGCTCAAGTTCGGAGCCAGGGCATGGCTGACGCGCATCATGCTTACCTGGGGATTGCTGGCGGCGGCAATGATGTTCGTGCGAACACCGCTAGAATTCAACGTGCTCCGATTTTTGCTGGGCATGGCCGAGGCCGGCTTCTATCCCGGGGTCGTTTATTACCTTACTCTGTGGTTCCCCCTGGATATGCGCGCGCGGGCGGTGAGCCGTTTCTACATTGCTCTACCGTTGAGCTCGGTGGCGATGGGCGTGGTGGCCGGATGGTTGCTGGGGTTGGGCGGAAAGTTAGGGTTGGCTGGCTGGCAATGGCTCTTTCTGTTGGAGGGACTGCCGGCGGCGGCGTTTAGCCTGGTGATCTGGAAGATGCTGCCGGACAATCCACAAAAGGCTGCATGGCTGACGGCGGAAGAGAAGGCGTGGCTCGAGCGCAAGCTGAAGGCCGACAGCGAAAAGGCGCACCTGGGGCATAGCGCGGGAGTAACGCAGGCATTGCTTTCGCCAAAGGTGTGGATGATTGGCGCATACTTCCTCTGCGCGCTTACGGCGAATTACGCGTATACCTTTTATGCGCCCGCAATTTTCCAGGGAGTGACCGGCTGGAGCACGACGCATGTTGGCTACCTTGTTGCGTGTTTTGGATTGGCGGGCGCAGCGGCGATGCTCGTGAACAGTGCGCACTCCGATCGCCGTGGCGAACGCTCGATGCATTGCATTATTCCGTGCCTCGTAATGGCTGCCGGCTTTCTGATTGCGAGTTTTGCGAGTGCACCGTGGCTGGTGGTACCGGCGCTGGCGGCGACTTTCGTGGCCTTCACGGCGATGCTTGGACCGGCGAACGCGGTCCCGATGCAGTTTCTTGCAGGACGCGCGGCGGCAGCAGGTCTTGCGGCGATGAATACGATCACCATGTTCGCCGGATTTGTGGGGCCGTACTGGATGGGCGTAATGAAGGACTACACGGGAAGCTATCAGGCCGGGCTGAGAGGCTTGACGCTTCCGAGCCTGCTTGCGGCCGGGGCCATGTTTGCATTGACGCGGAATCTGGCGCGGAGTCCCATTGCGGCTTCGGCGTCATTGGCGCAGGAAACGGTATAAAGCGATGACTGCGGGAGTTAAAGCGTTGCTGCGGCGGGCAGAATGTCTTCGACGTCGACCCATTGCGTTGGGTACTGGCCGGTGTAACACGCAGTACAATAGCCCGTATTTTTCTCGTCTTGGACGGCATGGAGCAACCCATTGAGAGAGAGATAAGCGAGCGAGTCGGCTTCAATGAAGCGGCGAATCTCATCGACGGAGTTGTTGGCGGCGATGAGGTCGCGCTTGCGCGGCGTGTCGACACCGTAAAAGCAGGGTGAGATAGTAGGCGGACAGCTGATGCGCAGGTGAACTTCTTTTGCGCCGGCGCCGCGCACCATGCGCACGATTTTGCGTGAAGTGGTTCCGCGGATGATTGAGTCGTCGATTAGGATGACTCGCTTGCCCTCGAGAAGGTTGCGAACAGGGTTGAGTTTGAGGCGGACGCCGAAATCGCGGACGCGCTGCTCTGGCTCAATGAAAGTGCGGCCGACATAGTGGTTGCGAATGAGGCCGAGACGGAACGGGAGGCCCGCTTGTTCTGCGTAGCCGAGGGCAGCGGTCACGCCGGAATCGGGAACAGGGACGACGACGTCGGCCGCAATGTGCGATTCGCGGGCGAGCTGCCGGCCCATCTGGTCACGCGACTCCTGCACCCAGCGGCCGAAGATTTTGCTGTCAGGCCGCGCGAAGTACACGTGCTCAAAGATGCAACTCGATTGCGGGATGCCGGTTGAGTACTGGCGGCTGGTCATGCCGTCGCCGGTGACCATGACGAGTTCGCCGGGGAGAACGTCTCGTAGATATTCGGCACGGAGCAGATCGAAGGCGCAGGACTCGGAAGCGAAGATGATGGTGTCGGGCGCGCCCGGGTTGCGGATGCGGCCGATGGACAGTGGTCGGAAGCCACGCGGATCGCGCGCGGCGAAGATGCGGTCGCGCGTGAGCATGACAATGGAGAATGCTCCTTCAAGCTGGGCGAGCGAGTCGGCAATGGCATCGACGAGCGTCGATGCCTGGGAGTGGGCGATGAGCTGGACGATGATCTCGGAGTCGGACGTGGTTTGAAAGTAGGCGCCGTCACGCTCAAGACTCATTCTCAAGTTGCCGAGATTGACCAGGTTGCCGTTGTGGGCAATGGCAATGAGGCCCTTGGTAGATTCGACACGAATGGGTTGGGCGTTGAGCAGGGCCGAGTCGCCGGTGGTGGAGTATCGCGTGTGGCCAATGGCCATGGGACCGGGAAGCTTGCGGAGTACGTCGTCAGTAAAGATTTCGGAGACGAGGCCCATGCCCTTGATGTTGGCAAGGTGCTGGCCGTCGGCGGTGGCGATGCCGGCAGACTCCTGGCCGCGGTGCTGCAGCGCGTAGAGGGCAAGGTAGGCCTGCCGGGCAGCATCGGCGTGGCCGTGAATGGCGACGACGCCGCATTCTTCTCGAAGCTTGTCAGCTTCGAGGACAGGGAACAGGGAACAGGGATCAGGGACCAGGGAAGCCGCGTGGCTATTCCCGCTGTTAGCGCCAACCTTGACCACCTCGGGCTCGTCGACTACGCCGGGGACACCTTGAAAGAGCAACCGCATCATGCGGAAACCTCATCATGGATGTTGGCTTCGAGTGACGAGAACCAGATCTTACGCAGGCCAGATAAGGGTGCGGAAATGAATGGCTCGCGGTCAACGGAGATTTCAAGGCGCGAGCCGCCTGTGACGCCGATGCGGGCGGCCAGAAAACCGTGCTTTGCGGCAAGGTTTTCGATTTCGGCGAAATCAGCGAGCGCGGCGGTGAGCAGCATGGTGGAAGCGGGCTCGGCAAAGAGGCCGAAGAGCGGATGAGCAAGAAGCGAACGATCCTGCTCGACGGTGGCTCCGATGGAGAGCGGGAAGGCGGCCTGGGCGAGTGCCACGGCGATGCCGCCGTCAGAAACGTCGCGTGCCGAATGAACGAGGCCACGCTCGGCGAAGAGCACAAGCAGTTTGTGGAGGCGCGCTTCTGCGTCGAGGTCGAGGGGCGGCGGCTGGCCCCAGATGCCGCCGAGGACGGCCCTGGCATATTCTGACGAGCCAAAGCTGGCGAGATTCCTTTGAGCTTCGGCATCGGATGCATCCGGTTCATCCTTCGGCGCTGATTGATCTTCGAATGCGGGAAGCGGATACATGCTGATGGGCAGCGGCTTGATAGGGACGGCAAGGTTGGGATCGGGAGCCTCGCCGCGCGGGACGGGCCAAAGAAGGACAATGGCATCGCCGGCGCGCTGGAAATGCGCCGGGACGGCGATGGTAACGTCGTCAAGAATGCCGACGATGCCGAGCACCGGCGTGGGTAGGATGCCTTCGCCTTTGGTCTCGTTATATAAGGAGACGTTGCCCCCGGTGATGGGCGTGCCGAGAGCTGTGCAGGCCTCGGCGACGCCGTCTATGGCAGCGGAGAGCTGCGCCATGATCTCGGGCTTTTCGGGATTGCCAAAGTTGAGGCAGTTGGTCGCGGCGACGGGGACCGCGCCGGAAGAGGCGACTTTACGAGCGCATTCAGCAACGGCGTGCATTGCGCCGAGTTTGGGATCGAGCCAGCACCAGCGGCCATTACCGTCGAGCGCCATGGCGAGGCCGCGCTCGGGCTTCGCGGAAGTCTGTTGTTCACCGGCGTGGGCCGGGGGACCCACGCTACTGCCGGTCAGGAGACCGGTGCTACTGCCCGTACCCTTGATGCGCATGACTCCGGCTTCGCCGCCGGGACCGATCACGGTGTTGGTCTGCACCATGGAGTCGTACTGCTCGTAGATCCAGCGTTTGGAGCAGACGTTGGAGGAAGCAAGAAGTTGCTTGAGATCGGCGGTGAAGTCGCGTTGGGATTCGAGCTCGGCTTCGATGAAGTCAGGGGGTTCGAGCGGGACGGGAGCTTTCCAAACTCCAACGGGGCGATGGTAAAGGGGAGCGTCGTCGGTAAGAGATTGATTGGGAATGTCGGCGACCAACTGGCCATGATGACGGATGCGCAGGCGTGGCTCGGGTTGAACCGTACCGATGATGACGGCGTCGAGACCCCACTTTGAGAAGACACGAAGGACTTCGTCTTCACGGCCTTTCTCGGCGACCAGAAGCATGCGTTCCTGGCTTTCAGAGAGCATGATCTCGTAGGCGGTCATGCCTGTCTCTCGCTGGGGCACATGGTCTAGCTCAACATCGAGGCCCACGCCGCCGCGCGCGCCCATCTCGCAGGTGGAACAGGTGAGGCCGGCCGCGCCCATGTCCTGAATGCCGATGATTGCCCCGGTCTTCATGGCTTCGAGGCAGGCTTCAAGGAGGAGCTTTTCCATGAAGGGATCGCCAACCTGGACGTTGGGACGTTTCTGCTCCGATCCTTCTTTGAACTCCTCGCTGGCCATGGTTGCACCGTGGATGCCGTCGCGGCCGGTCTTGGCGCCAACATATATGACCGGGTTGCCGGTGCCCGACGCCTTGCCATAAAAGATTTCATCTTTGCGGACCAGGCCGAGCGCGAAAGCATTCACGAGGGGGTTGCCGCTGTAACAAACGTCGAACTTTGTTTCTCC
>JASHVU010000344.1 GCA_030044455.1 Acidobacteriaceae bacterium
GTGCTGACAGACGTCCGCCGCATCTCCGATGCCTCTGACCTCCCTTTGCTGGTCGATATCGACACCGGCTGGGGCTCGGCATTCAACATCGCGCGCACCATCCGCCAGATGATCAAGGCCGGTGCAGCCGCCGTGCACATTGAGGACCAGGTGGGCGCCAAGCGTTGCGGCCATCGCCCCGGCAAAGAGTTGGTCCCCGCTGAAGAAATGTGCGACCGCATCAAAGCAGCCGTCGACGCCCGCACTGACTCGGCCTTCGTCATCATGGCGCGCACCGATGCCCTCGCCAACGAGGGCCTCGAGGCCGCCCTTGCCCGCGCCCGCGCTTACGTTGCCGCCGGCGCCGACATGATCTTTGCCGAAGCCGTCACTCAGCTCCACATGTACACCGAGTTTCGTATGGCCGTCGGCGTGCCCATCCTGGCTAACATCACCGAATTCGGGCAAACTCCGCTATGGACCCGCGACGAACTTGGCGCCGCCGGCGTCGACATCGTCCTCTACTGCTGCGCGGCCTACCGCGCCATGAACGCCGCTGCACTCAAGGTCTACGAGACCATCCGCACCGAGGGCACTCAGAAAAACGTTGTGCCGCTCATGCAATCCCGCGCCGATCTTTACCAATACCTCGATTACCATGCCTACGAGCAAAAGCTCGACCAGCTCTTCGCCAAGGTCAAGCGATAACGCCCTCCTTCAAGCCGGCCTCGTTCCGCTTCGCCCAGCTGACGCGGCTCGCTGCCGCCGTCGAGTCAGAGGCCGTGCTCTAAAGTTGTACTTCCGGCATCACCCGCCGGCTCTTGCCACTCGCACTCCCCATCCGTTACGTTGAAGCTCTCAGGGGTCGAATTGTGACTGAGAGTGCTGCTTCCACAGTTTTCAAACCCAAGAAGTCAGTTGCCCTGTCTGGCACTGCTGCGGGTGAAACCGCCATCTGCACGGTCGGTCAGAGCGGCAACGACCTGCACTACCGCGGATACGACATCGCCGAACTCGCCGCGCACTGCGAGTTCGAAGAAGTTGCGCATCTTCTGGTCCATGGCAAGCTGCCCAGCGCAGGCGAACTCGCGGCTTACAAGTCACACCTGGTCTCGCTGCGCGGATTGTTACCGCAGGTGACGCGGGCCCTCGAACTGCTGCCTGCCGCAACGAATCCCATGGATGTGCTGCGCACCGGCGTCTCGGTCTTGGGCAGCATTCAACCTGAAGACGACGCCCATTCACCCGAAGGAGCGCGCGCCATTGCCGACAAGCTGCTCGCCTCGCTGCCTTCGATGCTGCTCTATTGGCACCATTTTTCGCGCACCGGCTGGCGCATCAACGTCGAATCCGGCGGCGAGACCATTGCCGAACACTTTCTGCGCATGCTGCACCTGGTTGCGCCACCGCCGGAGTGGGTTCAAGCCATGCAGGCCTCGCTCATTCTCTACGCCGAGCACGAGTTCAACGCCTCCACCTTCGCCGCGCGCGTCATCGCCGGCACCGGATCCGATCTGTACTCGGCCATCGGCGGCGCCATCGGCGCGTTGAAGGGCCCCAAGCACGGCGGCGCCAACGAGGCCGCCCTCGAAATCCAGCTCCGCTATTCGTCACCTGATGAGGCCGATGCCGACATCTCCCGGCGCATCGCCGAGCACGAGGTCATCATCGGATTCGGCCATCCCGTCTACACCATCGCCGACCCGCGCAGCGACATCGTCCAGCTCTCCGCCCTCTCGCTGGCCAACACGCCCGAAGGGCAACGGCTCTACGCTGTTGCCGAGCGTATCCACCAGACCATGCACTCAACCAAGCGCATGTTCCCCAATCTCGACTGGTACTCGGCCGTTGCCTATCACCTGATGGGCATCCCCGTCGGCATGTTCACGCCGCTCTTCGTTATGGCCCGCACGGCAGGCTGGTGCGCCCACGTCATCGAGCAGCGCCAGGACGGCAAAATCATCCGGCCTTCTGCGATTTATACCGGTCCGGAGGATTTGAAGTTTGTGCCGATTGAAGAGCGGGCGTAGAATCCTGAGTCTGAAATTCGCGTGATCATTAAAGCGTATTAAGAAAGACCGTGAGGAGAAACCGACGCCACAAAGTCAGCGCGACCCCAAGGAGCGCTGACACTGCACAACTGTGAGCGGCATTGCTCCTTTTCCCAAAACGCCGTAAGTGGTCATCCTGAGCGGAGTTTGGCGCGTCTTTTGCGCCAAACGGAGTCGAAGGACCTGCCTTTTCGCCCTAATCCGCTTTTCTCACCAGCCACGAAAACCCGTAGCGCTGCGCTCCCCGGGGCCACCAACGAATGATTTGTATTCGTTGGGGTGGTAGCCCGGTTGTCCCTGCGGGCCTCCAGGCCCGCAGGCGTCTTTCAAAGCACCAATTCGCGATACGCGCACACCCGGGGAGAAATGCGGGCTGAAATTCTGCAACCAACTTCCGACTCAGGAAACTGGAAGCCGGCATGACTCGGAGGAAGCAGAGGCCTTCAGGCTCCTGGATTCAGTGACCGTTGAGACGGGTCTACAGCCCCAGGGCCTTCCGCGATTCCGCTGGCCCCGCCTGGCCTGCATTTCTCACCCGCCGCCGATGATCGTGCCGCGGTCAACCCCAGCGTGCCGCCTTCCCCCTCTATCGCTCTCATTCAAAAGATACTTAAATTGCCACTCACTTTGCCGGTTATTTCCCCCCATTGTTCTATCCTGAAAAAGGTAAGGAGCTTTTCAGGCCGCAGTTCGACAGACCGGCGGATCCTATCTGCCTGAAAACAATAGATCTGGCAACCGAGTCTACCTTCTATCGCGATGAAAACAATAGACTTTGAGACTTTTGGCAGGGGCCGGGGGTATCGGATAGGGGGGAGGGTCGGGGGTATCGGATAGGCGGGGTAAGGGGTAG
>JASHVU010000026.1 GCA_030044455.1 Acidobacteriaceae bacterium
GGGACCAACTCTTTGCCGGGGCGATGGCCGCAACGCTTGGCGCCCACCTGGTCCTCAATGTGCACGGCGGCTGCACCGGCCTTGATCATCTGGCGGATGGTGCGCGCGATGTTGAATGCCGAGCCCCAGCCGGTGTCGATATCGACCAGCAAAGGGAGGTCAGAGGCATCGGAGATGCGGCGGACGTCTGTCAGCACATCATCCATGGTGCTGATGCCCAGGTCGGGCAGCCCGAGTGAATTGGCGGCCACGCCGCCGCCGGAGAGATAAAGCGCCCGAAAACCTACGGCCTGGGCCAGCCGCGCGGTGTATGCGTTGACGGCGCCGGCAACCTGCAGGGGCTTCTCTTCATGGAGTGCAGCGCGAAACCGTTCGCCCGGCGATCGACCTGAATGAGACTGCTGCATGCAATGCCCGCATCATAACAGGATTTTCATGAGAGCCCGCCGCCGCCGGGTTTCCGAAACAGGGCGAGCGGTGCGACAATTCTCGCGTCGGGGCTGCGGCGGCAAAAAAACCGCGGCTCTTTCCGGAGGAGATAGAAACATGAAAAGAATGCTTCTGTGTACAGGCCTTCTGTTTGCTGCAACCACGCTTCTGGCGCAGCAGGGTCCGCCCAAGAGCCCACCGGCCACTGCGATGGCCACCATCGGCGGCAAAAACATCACCATCACCTACAGCTCACCGCGGGTTCGCGGACGCGAGGGCAAGATATTCACGAAGGATGGGCTCATCAGCCACGATCCGCACTATCCGGTGTGGCGCGGGGGCGCGAACTCTGCAACCACGCTACTGACAGACGGCGACCTGACTATCGGCGATCTGAGTGTGCCGGCGGGAAAGTACACGCTGTTTGTCGACATCTCTGACCCCAAGGCGTGGGTCCTGATTGTGAGCAAGGCGACGGGCGAATGGGGACTTGCGTATGACGCGTCAAAAGACCTTGGCCGCACGGCCATGACCATGGCGCCGCCTGCCTCAATGGTCGAGAATCTGACTTACACCATTAGCGATGACGGCGGGGGCAAGGGCACGGTGTCACTGGTTTGGGAAGATATGGGCGCGACGGTGCCGATTGCGGTGAAGTGAGTTAGTGCCTGAAGTGCAGCGGACGGGCAGATTGCAGGGTTTTGCTCAACTCCCGATAGAATAGAAGGTGGGAGAAGGTTCCCCTGGGAGTTGAGAACTTTGCCACTCTACCCGTACCGCTGTACGAAATGTGGTTACAAATTCGAGAAGATTCAAAGATTCAGCGCCGAGCCTGAAAAGGTTTGCCCCCAATGCGGCGGCGTGCTGGAACGCCCGCTGACCGTGCCTGGTTTTAATTTCAAGGGCGCGGGCTGGTATGTGAACGACTACGCATCGAAGGGCGGTTCGGGGAGCGACTCGTCAGACGGTGCTTCGAGCAGCGAGTCAAAACCCAGCGAGTCAAAGCCTGGCGATTCCAAGACCGGCGATTCAGGCGTCAAGCCGGCCCCGGCCGAAACGAAGTCGCCTGCAAAGACTGAGACGGCAGGCACCTCCACGGCGACAGCGTCGAGCGCAACGTCCTAAGCCGAACTCGAAATTCTCTTTTCGGATTCCTCGACTGATCATCGTGCTGCAGTCCGAATCATCGAATCTGAAACGCCAGAAACTGTGTCCTTGCTCGATCCCAATCCGTCGCCGGTTGCACATGCCGATCTGGCTGCGCTTGAGTGGGGGCCGCTGGTTGAAATGGTGGCCGGCTTTGCGGCTTCGCGGGTGGGACAGGAGGCCATACTGGCTCTGCGCCCATCGACAGATGAAGTGTGGATTAGCCGCGAGCATCGCCTCACTACCGAAGTGCGATTGCTGCTTGAAGAGCAGGTGTCAGTGCCGCTGGGTGGGCTTTTCGATCCCACCGACCTTGCCGCCAAGGCGCGGATTCCCGAAGCCGCTCTGGAAGCGGTAGAGCTGCAGGCCATCGCGCGCCTCGCCAACGATGTTGCCGTGTGGCAATCGCTGCTGCGCGAGCCTCCGGCGCGCCTTGCCGGACGGTTGACGGGGCTTGCGGAGCTGTCGGCCAGGCTGACCGGCAACCTGCGTGGCCTGGCCGAGGCGATTGAGCGCAAGATTCAGCCCGATGGTTCGCTGGCCGACGATGCATCGCCTGAGTTGAATCGCATTCGTGGCGAGCAGGAGCGCCAGCAGCGCACCATTGAAGCGAGCCTGCGCTCGGCGCTGCGCAAGCTTTCGGGCGAGGGGTCAACGCAGGATGAGGTGATCACGATTCGCGGCGAGCGGTTCGTGATTCCGGTGCGGGCCGAGCTCAAGCGGCGCATTACCGGTGTCATTCACGGAGCGAGCTCGTCGGGCCAGACGGTGTTTGTGGAACCGCTCGAAACGATCGAACAGAACAACGAACTGGTGCGGCTGCTAGAAGAAGAGCAAGCCGAGATTCACCGCATTTTTGTTGAGCTGACTCGCCAGGTGGGCGCATACTCCGATGCGCTCGTCGCAGGGGCACGCGTGCTGGGGTTGGTTGACAGCCTTCTGGCGCGGGCGAAGTTCGCTCAAAACCTTAACTGCGTTTCTCCTGGGTTTGGTCGAGAGCAGTTGCTGATTAAGCGAGGGCGCCATCCTCTGCTTGAGAAGCGGTTGCGCGCGCAGGGTCAGCCCAACGACAAAGATCCGTCGTCGGGGACCCCGACGGGCGGTAAGGTTGTGCCGCTGGATTTGGATTTGACGAATGAAGATCGGCAACTGATTATCAGCGGCCCCAACACCGGCGGCAAGACGGTTGCGCTCAAAACCACTGCGTTGCTGGCGATGATGGCGCAGGCGGGAATTCCGGTTCCGGCGGAGCAGGCGAGCTTTCCGGTGTTCACTGCTTTCCTGGCCGACATTGGCGATGCGCAGTCGATTGAGGCTGCGTTGTCAACGTTTTCGGCGCACATTAAGAATCTCGATCGCCTGTCGCAACTGGCCGATGAACGATCGCTGGTGTTGCTCGATGAACTGGGATCTTCGACCGATCCCGAAGAAGGCGCGGCGCTGGCAGTTGCGGTTGCAGGTTATTTTTTGAAGGCCGGCGCGTGGACGCTGATCTCGACGCATCACACATCGCTCAAGGTCTATGCGGCCAACACGGCGGGCGTTCGTAATGCGGCGGCGGGCGTGGATGAAAAAACACTGGCGCCAAATTACCAGTTTCATCTCGGTGTGCCGGGAGCATCGGCTGGAATTCAAACAGCGGAGCGGCTGGGACTGAACGCTGCGATGATTGCCGGGGCGCGGGAGAGGCTGGGAACGCAGCAGGCCGATGTGGCGAAGTTTCTTGACCGGCTGCACAAAGAGCTGGCGGAACTTGAGTCGGAGCGCAAGGCGGCCCGCGAGCAGCAGTACGCGCTCAATCAGGAGCGCAAGCGGCTGGAGCGCGACGGCGATGTCGAGGTGCGCAATCGTGTGAGGGAGCTGGAAGGCAAACTCGCGTCGCTGCTCAAGGATTTCGAATTCCAGATGCGCGAGAACGTGCGCGCCGTTGAAGATCGCGCGTCACAGCAGAAGCTCACAAAAGAGGCTGAACGGCGCATCAACCGGCTGCGGCGCGAGTTCCAGGAGAGCTTTAACCAGACAGTGGTTGCTCATCGTACTGGAGCCGACCAGGGCGACGCCAATGCTCAACCGCACGTGTTGAAACACATGGCGGCAGGCGATCGCGTGCTCATCAAAAGCATGAACAAGATTGGCGTGGTGCAACGCGAAGTTGAGAAAGATGTGTTTGAGATTGCGCTGGGGCCGATCAAGATGCGGGTTCGTCGCGACGAGTGCTCCGCACCTTCCCCTCTTGGACCAGATTTGAGGCCGGTCAAAGCCAATCCGCTGGCTGCGGTCCGCCAGCAGAAAGGCGTGCACGTCTCGGTCACCAGCGCCAACACCGATGACATGCGCATGGAGATCAATTTAATTGGCAAGACCGTGGACGAGGCCACCGACGAACTCGAGAAGTATCTCGACCGCGCGTTTCTGGCCGGGTTGCCGAAAGTGCGCGTGATTCACGGGCACGGGGCAGGTATTCTGCGGCGGGGCGTGCGGGAGTTCTTGAAAAACCATCCTCACGTGGCGGGAATGGCAGAAGCTCCGCAGAACGAAGGCGGCCAGGGCGCGACGCTGGTGGAACTGAGGCAGTGAGGCCCGGCCTCAGCTGCTAGCTCCTGGCTTCTAGCCGCTAGCAGCGGGTCGAGATTCGTGGAAAGACGTGCAAAAAGGAGCCGGCTCTGGTCTTGCCCTCCTCAAATGAAATCACTCGCTCCAGTGATTGCTAATTCGATTGCAATTGGAAAAGGCTGAGGGGGACGGCGTCGGCCATGGCGTG
>JASHVU010000345.1 GCA_030044455.1 Acidobacteriaceae bacterium
GCTGTACCGACTTTCGCGATCTTTGAGTACTTTGCCAACCACGCAACGGGCGCCACCGAGGCCGCGACTGAAAGCGCAATGCTCGATTACAAGATTGCCGAATTCAAAAAGCAGATCGCCGCCGGCATTCCTTTTGCGGTGGGATCAGATGTGGGGCCGTTCCCGCATGGCACACAGGCCCGCGAGATGACGCTGATGGTGAAATACGGAATGAAGCCGCTGGCCGTGCTGCAGGCCGACATGATTGAGGGCGCGCGGCTGCTGGGCTGGGGCGATGAGATCGGGCAGCTCAAGCCCGGATTCTATGCGGATATTGTCGCTGTCCCCGGAAACCCGCTCGACGACATCAGCGTGTGCGAGCAGGTTAGATTTGTGATGAAGAATGGCGAGGTCGTGCGGGAGTAGATGCGGGCAGCTTCGGAGCGCTGCTAATGCAAGCTATCTTTTAATCGTTGAAACAACACTCCCGCCAGGCTTCGACTAAAGGTCGCGGTCAAATGGTCACGGTCCCGATAAACGATCATCCCGCCGATTATGAGATCACAATGCGCTGCGCTGCACATCGCATCCGAAAGGTCGACGAATCCTACATTCTCAAGCCCCGCGGCCCCGCGCATCTCGGCCGCATAAATATCCGGGTAAAGCGCGGTGGCGGGAGTCACGGCGGGACAGCGAGTGCGACCATCCCATTCCGCCTGTGCCAAACACTCAAGAACGTTGTATTCGGCATGGGGCGTGTCGCGAATGAACCGCACCTTCGTTCCTTGTTTTGAGAGCGCGGCAAATGTGCCGCGAGCCGCTTGTTCCCACACGGCAACGTCGGTAACCAACCGCAGGTGTGCGCCCGGATGAATTGACGCGCTCGACACCAGGACGAGATCTGGTTGCAGCTTCTGAATCTCGCCGAAAGAAAGCCGACGCCACTCATCGCAAACGCGCGCCATCTGCGGAGTGACCTCTTCTTTGAGCATCAAAGCTGTGCATCCCGGTTTGACGATCGTGACCAGCTTCCAATGCTGTGTATTGGCGATCTTTTCCAGCGCGGAGAACCATTCCGCGGCGTGCGAGTCGCCAAAAAGAACCATCGTCGATCGCGGATGAATGGTCTCACCAAAAGTGCACAAGTGCGGCTGCGGGTCCGCTCTCTCAGGTCCGCAGCCAAGGGCATACAATGCCGGGTAGTCGCGAAATGCAGAATCGAACTTGTGGAATTGGGCAGAGCGGTTGACGGCCAAGCGCCATCCACCTAACCCGCAGGCGCATACCAGCGCGATGGAAACGGCAAGCCCGAGTGTCAGACCCGATCTTGACATAAGGTACTGATTGAAGCGGATAGGATTCTCGACGAACCGATGGGTGAGGGCCGCCAGCACAATTGCGACGCCGATTGCGGCCAACCCGACGGTCCCGGATCCTGACGGAAAAAGCTGACGGCCAATGATAAGCGCGGGCCAGTGCCACAAATAAAGCGAATACGAAAGCCTGCCGAGAACCTGCGCAGACCGCGTGCTCAATAACCGCGCTGTCGGCGAATCGGGGGCTGAGGCGCCGGCCAGCAGAACTGCCATGGTACCGAATACCGGCAGGGCCGCAACAGATCCTGGAAATACTGTTTCGGGGATGAATTGAGCGCCGATCAGCAACGCCAGAAATCCGCTCGCTCCAAGCCACGCAAAGAGCCGCCTATGCCCGGCAAGACGCGCGGCCGGAATGCAGGCGATGAGCCCGCCGGCGCAGAATTCCCACACCCGCGCAAGCGGTTGAAAAAATGCAGTTGCGGGGTTGATGCCGGTGAGCCAAACGCAGAATGCAAACGATGGCGCGGCGATCGCGATGAGGGCGATCATCACCCCTCTGCGATTTTTGAGTACGCGGGTCAGCAAGAGAAGCAAGACCGGCCAAACAAGATAGAACTGCTCTTCCACGGCCAGCGACCAGGTATGCAGCAGGGGATTCGCGGCCGATTCCCGCTCGAAGTAATGCAGGCCGATGTGAGCGAAGTAGAGGTTGCTGGAGTAGAAGATCGCGGCCAGCGCAGCTTTCAGGACCCTGACCTGCATGATGGGGCTGACTACAATCGCTTCAACCAGGCAAACAACGAATACCAGCAGCATGGCTGCGGGCAGCAGGCGGCGCGCTCGCCTTGCGTAAAACCGTGCAAAGTCGAGCCGGCCAGTCGACTCAATCTCCTTCATTAGCAGACTTGTGATGAGAAAGCCGGACAGGACAAAGAAAACATCGACGCCAATAAAGCCGCTGCGAAGAAAGGGCAGTCCGGCATGCGAAAGAATAACGAGGGTGATGGCGAGGGCGCGCAAGCCTTCAACATCGGGGCGAAACTGCAGCTTGATCCGTTCCGCGGACCGGCCGACATCCCCAGATTCCCGCGTCATGGTTTGGCCACTTTTGGCATGAACTGATGGTTCTCTATTTGTGATAGTTCTTGTAGCGAATGACAGACCCAGTCTACTTTCCCGATCCAAACCGGATCAATCAGAATGAACCAAGGCGCGGCCGGCGCCAAACATTTCGCGCCCATGTAAGGGTGCGTCGAGGGAGTAGAATTTCTTGTAATCGGAAATGCGATCGAGAATTCCGGTGAGATTCTTCCCGTAGCCGCACAATCAATGCCCACAGGAGCAAACGCAATGCGTTTCGCCACTCTGTTTCTTCTTGCCTCAGCGTCTACAGCCGCTTTCGCGGCGTCCTCGGCAACAGCAACTGATCCGCGCCTCGAGGGCGCATACAAGTTCAACGATGGCGGATGGACCTACGTGCATCTCGAAGGCACGCCCGGGCAGGTTGGTTTTCAGCACGGGTATCTGCTGGCGCACGAGATTGAAGACAACGTAAATGTGTACAAGGTGATGGGCAAGCACAACGACAACCGCTCCTGGAGCTGGTTCCGCGAAGTGGGGAAGACAGTCTTCTGGCCGAAGGTCGAGCCCGAGTACCAGGCAGAGCTGAAAGGAATTGCGGACGGGCTTGCCGCCCAGGGATCAAAGATCGACTTGTGGGATGTTGTGGCGCTGAATGCCTATCTCGAGATTGTCGACTATTACCTGCCTGCGCTCGATAAGAAAGAACACATGCCTGCTCCGCTCGCGGCCGTTGCACCAGGCAAGTGCAGCGCATTTATCGCTACTGGATCGGCGACCAAAGACGGGGGTATCGTGATCGCGCACAGCAACTGGTCCTCCTACGCTGAAGGCGAACGCTGGGACTACGTCTTCGACATTGTGCCGGCGAAAGGCCAGCACATCCTGATGGACGGACTGCCCGGCGTGATCACCAGTGAGGACGATTTTGGCATCAACGCAGCCGGCCTGATGATTACTGAAACGACGCTGTCAAAGGCCAAGGGGTTCGACGTGAACGGGATTCCCGAGTTCGATCGCTCGCGCAAGGCCATGCAGTATGCGACGTCGATCGACGAATATGCAGCTATCATGCGCAAAGGCAACAACGGCGGCTATGCGAACTCGTGGCTCATCGGCGATCGCAAAACCGGTGAGATCGGCTACCTTGAGCTAGGATTGCACGACACTCCGCTCAAGAAAAAGACGGACGGATATTTTGTCTCAGCGAATTTTCCGTGGAACGCCAACGTGATTCACGACGATACGCCCGGTTTCGACCCCACTAATCCAGAGAGCAGCATGAACGCGCGCCACATTCGCGCCCTGGTTTTTATGCAGGAGCACTACGGCAAGCTGGATACGGCGCTGGCCGAGGCCTATCTCTCAGACCATTACGACAGCTACGAGCACAAGATGGACCCCGGCAAACGCAGCTTATGCGGGCATGAGGATACTTCGCCGGTGGGCGAAAAAGTGTGGGACGATCCGCCTTACGATCCAGGAGGCGCGGTGACGGGCAAAGTGACGAGTTCAGAGCTGGCGGCCAAGATGAGCTTCATTGGCCGGGCCGGCCATCCCTGCGGCGAGGATTTCCTTGCCGGACCGTTTCTGAAGGCGCACCCGGAGTTTGCATGGCAGAAACCGATTCTGCATGACATGATCGCCGGACCGTGGACGCAGTTTCGAGCGGATGAGAAGGCGGCGGGGCAGGCCGCACAGCGGTAGAGATTGAGACTCTACACCGCTACCACAAAACTATCTTCGGTCCGCGTCACCGCGTGGTAGAGCGTGTCGCGCTCCACGGGCACGCGGCCAGCCTCGGTGATGAGGCGGCATAGTTCGTTGCGCGTAAGACCCTGCGGTGTGGTGGCGCCGGCGTCATGATAGATCTTCTCTTCAATCACCGTGCCGTCCAGGTCGTCAGCGCCAAAACGCAGCGCGATCTGAGCGATCTTGGGCGTCATCATCTGCCAGTAGGCCTTGATGTGAGCAAAGTTGTCGAGCATCAGGCGGCCGACGGCAACCTGGCGGATATCGGTCAAGCCGGTGGTGACCGGGAGATGATCAAGGGGCGTGTTCTCAGGATGAAACGCCAGCGGGATGAAAGTCTGGAAGCCGCCCGTCTCGTCCTGCAGATTGCGCAACTTCATCAGGTGGTCCACGCGGTCCTCGTCGTTCTCAATGTGGCCGTAAAGCATCGTGGCATTGGAGCGGAAGCCCATCTTGTGCGCCAGGCGCGCGGTTTCAAGCCACTC
>JASHVU010000346.1 GCA_030044455.1 Acidobacteriaceae bacterium
GCCGCGTGGTTAACAACTACAATCTGCGCCAGGCTGTCGAACTGGTAAGGTTGTGCCATCTGTGCCACACCTCCAGTCACGGTAGTTCCTTGCCCGATGCTAACATCGCTCGCAGATCTTGTTGAGGGGTCAACCCGGGGAGCCTGCGCGCCAGGTACCGGAGACGTAAATGGTGCCCGCGGCCTGCCCTTTGGCCGTGAAGCGCGCCACTGCGATCAGCCCCTCGGGATGCGCCTTCACCGCGTGATCGATCTCGTCGCCGTCAAAGGCCAGCACGATGGCCGCATGCTCGGCCGGCGCAGCGAGCGCATTGCGATAGAGGTACTGATCGCTCTCGTTGATGGTCTCGGCCAGCGGGATGCCGCTGAATGCGATCAGTTCCGGATAAACCGAGCTGTTCATCAGCACCGGCGCGCCCGGCCGCCGCAAAAGCAATTGCCGCATGACCGGCGGAATGTTCTCGTCAAACGGCCGCCGCGCCTCGACGTTCTTCGTGCTCTCGACATAGACCAGCGGCCGCTTGTGAATGAGGCCAAGCGCGTTGAAAACCACGAAGGCCGTAAGCGATCCAACCAGAGCCCTAATCCAGGCAGGCTTGAACTCCCGCATCGCGCCGATCGCGAACTGCGCTTGAAAGCCCAGCCCCAGCGCAATCGCCGGCAACAACTCCATGCCGTAGCGCGTGTTGTAGTACGAGTGTGGCCACCACACGGGAATGAAGATGGGCACCGAGCCGTATGCGACCGAATAGGCGTAAAAGGGAACTGGAATCCACAGCAGCAGCGTCCACAGGAAGGCTCGGCGGCGCGCGATGATACAGGCGGCAACGATGCCGATGGCACTCAACGCCAGCAAAAAATGACGCCACGCGAACAGCGCATCCATCTCTGCCACCTTGGCAAAGAACAGCAGCGAGACCCACGGATTGTGCCAGCCCGGATGCGGCGGCCAGCCCGGCGCTGCCGTGCGCAACTCAATGGCCAGGGCCGAGTACGGACCGCGCGCAAAATCAAGCCAGTCGCCGAACTGCGTCGCATTGTAAATGAACCACGCTGCCGGCGCCGCCGCCAGAATCACGCTCGCAACCCAAAAGCTGCGTTTGCCGAGCTGACCTTTGCGCAGCCGAGCCACTCCCATGCCAACCCAGGCCAGCAGCGCAATGATCCATCCGTCGTAGCGGGTAAAAACGGCTGCAACCAGTACCATCAAGACCAGGAACTCAAGCCTGGCTGCGCGTTTCGGATCGGTGTCGAGCGCGCCGCGCCACTCCACCAGCCAGGCCACGGCCCAGATCATCTCGCATAGAAACAACGGTTCGGTCATCGCCGTCGTCTGCAAGTACAGCAGGTTGGGATTGAGCGCAAAAAAGCCGAGCGCCAACGCCGCGGCCGCGGGCTCAAGCCATCGTCGCGCAAGTCTGTGGAGGCCCACGCATGCGGCCAGATATGCCAGCGCAGAAGGAATCAGCCCCGCAATTCCGTTGGCCCACCACGCATAAACCTGCACAAAAGGAAGCATCAGGATGTGTGGCAGAGGCAGCCACACCGATCCAAATTCGCCAATCGAATGAAAGCGGCAATCGAAGACGTGCCGCGCAATGTGCAAATGCGCCACCGCGTCGCCGTAGTTCAACAGCGCATGATTGCGCCAGCTCCAGGCAATGGCCATCAGCGATGCGGCAGCGGCTGAAACAAGAACGGCGAAAGCTTCGCGCCGCGGCAACCCACTCGCCGCATCCGAAGTCCTTCGCATGACTCTGTCAGTCAAGGTGCGTCAGCTCGCGGAACAGGTTGAACCGTTCGTCGATCTTGGCCCTCGTAAGCTGCTCCAGCCGCTCGGTTCCGAAACGCTCGCAGGCAAACGATCCCATGACGCTGCCGTAGAACATGGCGCGGCGGAACGTGCCCGGGGTGAGCTCGGGCTGCGATGCCAGGTAGCCGAAGAATCCGCCTGCAAAGCTGTCACCCGCGCCGGTGGGATCGACCACTTCTTCGAGCGGAAATGCCGGCGCTTTAAATGTCTTCGAGCCGGAGGATTCGGCAGAGCCGAAAAACAGCGTAGCTCCATATTCGCCGTGTTTGACGACAAGAATCCGCGGCCCCATCTCCATTACCGCGCGCGAAGCCTTCACCAGGTTCTTGTCTCCGCCCAGCATGCGCGTCTCAGTGTCGTTGATCAGCAGCACATCCAGCCCCTTCAGCATCTGGAGCAGCGCCGGCTTATGGTCCTTGATCCAGTAGTTCATGGTGTCGCCGGCCACCAGCTTCACGCCGGGCATCTGCTCGCGCACCCGTCGCTGCAGCACAGGATCGATGTTGGCCAGAAACAAAAACTCCGAGTCGCGATAGGCATCGGGCAGCTTGGGATCGAACGATGCAAATACGTTTAATTCAGTATTGTGAGTTTTGGCCTCGTTCAGGTCTTCGAGATACGAGCCCTCCCAGAAAAAGCTTTTGCCGGCGGTGTGTTCAATGCCGCGCGTGTCAATATTGCGCGCCTTGAAGACGGCTTCTTGCTCGGGACCAAAGTCCTCGCCAACCACGGCGATCACGCGTACATCGGTAAAAAAGCTAGCGGCAAGCGCAAAGTAAGTGGCAGCGCCCGCGAGCTTGCGGTCGTATCTGCCTGAGGGTGTTTCAACGGAATCGTAAGCAACGCTGCCGACCACGGTAATTGCCATGAATAGATCTTTCTCCTTCGCAAGTTAGATAAGTCTGTGGAGTTATCGATGTTACCGACGCCGGCAGGACTTGATTGGTCCATGCAACCTGCTGGCCGCGCTCAATTCCTACCAGCCCAGGTATTTCCCGAATAACAGCCCTAGCTTCTCTTTCACCGCAGCGGGAATTGCATCGGGCTGCGTAAGCACGGCAAACTTTGCCGCGGATGCGCACGCGCAATTGCGTTCGTGCGGCATCGCGGCAACAGCGGCCTTCACCACTTTGCAGGCGTTGTCGGCGTTCTTGTGCAGCACGGCCACAATCTCCTCGATCGTCACTGCATCGTGTCCTTCGCGCCAGCAGTCGTAGTCAG
>JASHVU010000347.1 GCA_030044455.1 Acidobacteriaceae bacterium
TTCCGCATGGCTTTCTGTCGAGTTTCGGGTATCCGTCGCACAACACTCTGGCGGCGATGCCCAACTCGCTGCTGGCCATCACTCTCACCTCCAACTTCGGAACCTTTATCCTCTACGCGCTCAGTTGCTTTCTGTGCATTGTGGCTTATCAAAGCCGGCCCGACAGGAGCATTCTCAGGCATGTGCTGATTCCCGGATTTGGCCTGTTGGCCAATGTCACCTGCATGGCGTTTTACCTCATCGGACCGGCGTTCAACCTCGGCACTTCGAAAGAGCCTTTACTGGCGCTCGGAATTTCGGCGCTGTGGGGCATCTACGGCGCGGTTTACTTCCTCCGTTCCTCTAAGGCCAAGGGTAAGTCAGCTCTGTTGACGGCCCGCCCGTCGGAGACGGTTCAGAACACCCGATAACGTATCCGCCACTGGGTGGTCCGCTGCGCAACCTCGATAGCGAGGAATGGGCTGCGGGCCACCCACACTTATTTTGGCTCTGCTGTTAGACAATCTATCCAGGGACCTGATTCCGCCACCGGTTCGGATGCGGGACAGGCGGCGAAATTCATGTTAGATATTCAGTTCGGCGAGGCCAGCGACTTCGGCAAAATTCGTGCCAATAACGAAGATGCATTGGGATCGTTCGTCCCTGCCTCGCGGCAGCAGGCCCGAAGCCATGGTTTTCTTTTTGCGGTGGCAGACGGCGTAGGCGGAATGGATCTTGGAGAAGTGGCATCGGCAACCGCCATCCAGGTGGTCACTGACGAGTTCCGCACTGCACAAGCTGGCGCCATGCTCATCAGCCTGATGCCGCGCATTATTCAGCGCGCCAACTCCGCCGTTCACGATCGCAGCCTGGATGCAAAATACCGAGGCAAGAAGATGGCCACTACGATCGTTGCCTGCGCGCTGCGCTACGATCAGGCGGTTGTCTCGCACGTTGGTGACTCGCGGTGTTACCTGGTGCGCAACGGCCAGGCCCGCCAGATCACGCAGGACCACACGCTGGTCAACGAACAGCGCAAGATGGGCCTCATCTCGGTTGACGAGATTCCCGATTCAGATGCGCGCCACGTCCTGATCCGCTCGCTCGGCCCTGAGCTGTTCGTTTCGCCAGACACTTCTGCCGTCTCACTCCTTCCCAACGATGTACTGGTTCTGTGCAGCGATGGCTTGCACGACGAGATGAAGCCGGCTGAAATCGCCTCAATTGTTTCGCAGAAGAAGCCCGCACCCGAACTCGCACGCGAGCTGGTTGCGCGCGGGGTGGAGATTGACGGCGGCGACAATACCACGGCGCAGGTGATTCGTGTTCGGGCTGTAGAACAAGTGGGCATGTACCGCGGCAGGCCCTACCGGCTGCCTTCGTTATTATGATTTTTCCTGAGACCGAGATGGTTTTCTGCCTTCTTGTTTCCTGGTTCCCTTGTTCCCTCGTTGTGTGGGTCCCAGTTCTTACGAAATCCTTAGTTTTGTTAGGGTTTTTCCATTTAGAGTAGAGACAGTCAACCTGCCGGAGAATGCGGTTCAATGAGTTTTTACGACACCCTGGAGGCAGGCGCCCAACTCGACTCCTACCGCATTGACGCGTCTGTGGCGCGAAGCGGCATGGCCTCAATCTTCAAAGCCACTGACCTGCGCGACAACCGCACCGTCGCGCTCAAAATTCCCCATCCCGATCTCGAAGCCGACCCCATTCTGTTTGACCGTTTCAAGCGCGAGGCAGACATTGGTCAGAAACTGAACCACCCCGGCGTGATGCGCGTCTATGACGGCGAAGAACGCTCGCGCATATACATGGTGATGGAGTGGTGCGAGGGACGCCTTCTGCGCAAGATTCTGGATGAAGGCCGCATTTCGCGGGACCGCGCGATCCGTATCGCCGCGGAAGTGCTCGGGGCACTCGAGTACATTCATGTCAACGGCGTGACACACCGCGACCTGAAGCCCGAAAACATCATGGTCGACGGGCACGACGGAATCAAGCTCATCGACTTTGGCATTGCCGGGGATGCGGCGGCACGGCGGCTCACTTATGCCAATTTCACCGCGACGCTGGGCACTCCCAATTACATTTCTCCGGAACAGGTGAAGGGCAGACGCGGGGACAACCGCACCGACATCTATTCGATGGGTGTCATTCTCTACGAAATGCTCACCGGCAAGCTTCCCTTTTCAGGGCCAAGCCCCATGGCCGCGATGAACGAGCGTCTACTCAATCACCCGGTACCCCCTCGAGTTGCCGACTCCTCGATTTCACCCCAACTTCAGGAAGTCATCTACCGCGCGCTAGAGCGCGATCCACGCAACCGCTACGCTACGGCGCATGAATTTCGTCATGATCTTGAGCATCTTGACCAGGTGGGTGTAGAGGATCGTATCGAATTGCGAGACTGGCAGAAAAGAAAATCCCAGCTGTCGAGAAAGATCCTCTACTACAGCGGTCTCGCCCTGATTCCAGTGGTGATTCTGTTCATCATGTTTCTCATCGCCCACCACCGGTAAAGTTGCTTCCGAAACGCTTTCCAAGCGCGAATTTCTTCACGGGATCCTTATACCCAAGGCTCTACGATTCAGGAGCAATCACCATTTTCTGCACGGAGGAGACCCATGGCTAAATACAAACTTGAGTACATCTGGCTTGATGGTAAGAAGCCTGTTCCCGAACTTCGCGGCAAGACAACGCTGAAGGAATTTGACCAGCCGCCAACGCTTAACGATCTGCCCCTGTGGGGCTTCGACGGCAGTTCCACAATGCAGGCCGAAGGCCACAAGTCCGACTGCATTTTGAAGCCTGTGGCTCTTTATCCGGATGCGGCCCGCAAGAACGCGTACATCGTTTTGAGCGAGGTGATGCTGCCCGACGGAACGCCGCACCCTTCGAACGGGCGCGCCACGGCTCCCGACGATCCGGATGTCTGGTTCGGTTTCGAGCAGGAGTATTTCCTTTACAAGGACGGCCGTCCGCTGGGTTTCCCCGAGCACGGCTACCCCGGCCCGCAAGGCCCCTACTATTGCGGTGTCGGCTACAAGTACATGGGCGGCATCGCGCGCACCATTGTCGACGAACACCTCGATCTGTGCCTTCACGCCGGCATCAACCATGAAGGCATCAACGCCGAAGTGGCCAAGGGACAGTGGGAGTTCCAGATTTTCGGTAAGGGTTCGCACAAGGCCGCGGACGACATGTGGACCGCTCGCTACCTGATGATGCGACTCTGTGAGAAGTACGAAGTGGATGTGGTGTGGCATTGCAAGCCGATCAAGGGTGACTGGAACGGCTCAGGCATGCATACCAACTTCTCCACCAAATACATGCGCGAGATCGGCGGCAAGGACTACCTGGAAGATCTCATGAAGGTCTTCGAAAAGAATATCCCCGAGCATATTGCGGTTTACGGCCCGGATAATCACCTGCGCCTGACCGGCCTGCACGAAACCCAGGCCATCGACAAGTTCAGCTATGCGCTTTCTGATCGCGGCGCCTCTGTCCGTTTGCCGGTCAATTTCATCAAGCATGGCTACAAAGGCTATCTCGAAGATCGGCGTCCGAACTCCGAGGCAGATCCCTACCAGATCGTCTCGCAGATCATCAAGTCCATCAGCGAAGTTCCCGTCGGGGAAATGGCGGTCGCGTAGTCAGGCGCAATCATCTGCAGAATTGGATGAATGCCCCGGGCATTCATCGGGCGAGAGCAAATTACCGGCGTGGCAGCGCAGAAGGCATAACCGCTTTTTGCAGGCCCCATGCCGATTTTGCTTTTGGTGAGATTTCAATGTTACTGCTTACTGGCGCGTCGAATCTGGTTATTTTTACAAAATTATGGTGCTACGCAGTGCTGATGTAGGCTCGATAGCATGATGGGCTTAGGTCGACGAAGTTTTCTAAAAGGATTCGTTGGCTCTGCGGCGTATATGGCTTTGCGCCCGAATGCGAACGCGCAACCGGGGACCCCGCCCGACGACGAAG
>JASHVU010000348.1 GCA_030044455.1 Acidobacteriaceae bacterium
CCTCTAAGCCGCTGCTCTTCGAATCGTGCAGCCAAACCTCGATTAGTTTGTTTGTCTCCGGGACTCCTTGCGGCGGCCGCAGCAATAGCGCGTTGACGAAGCTGAATACGGCCACGTTCAGGCCGATCCCCAGCGCTAATGCCAGCACTACAGCGGCATTCGAACCGGGTTTTTTCAACATCATGCGCAGTCCGAAACGGATGTCTCCGAACCACTCCGCGGGGGAGAGAAAGCTCCATTGCGCGCGCTGCCGCTCCTCAAGCAAGGTGATGTTGCCAAACTGACGGCGCGCCTCCGCGGCGGCCTCGGCACGGGACATGCCCCGTTCAAGACAGCGGTCAGTAAGCAGTTGCAGGTGTGATTCAATCTCCGCTTTGAATTCATCCTCCAGTCGCTTCCGGGTCAGGAGCCCTTTTGCTTTGGCCGCCCAGGTGCGTAAAGATCGCATCATTTCACCCCTGCCTTTCCAGCCGCAGCACGCGTCCAATCACTCCAGAAATGCGTTCCCAGTTCTCGGTTTCCTCGTCGAGTTGCTTCTTGCCCTTTTTGGTGATCGAGTAAAATCGCGCTTTGCGATTGTTTTCGGAAGCGCCCCATCTGGAATCGATCCAGCCCTGCTGCTGCAAACGCAGAAGCGCTGTGTAGACAGTACCCTCGTTGAGCCGCAGCACGTCCTCGCTCAGTTGCTCGATGCGCCGGGCGACACCGAATCCATGCAGAGGTCCCATGGCATGAAGAGTCTTCAACACCATCAGATCGAGAGTTCCTTGCAGCACATCCGATTTTTTCCCGCTCACCGGCGACTCCTTTGGACATTCCAAAGAAGATAACATCGCTCCTCTGGAATGTCCATAGGAAAATTGGCGGGCGCACGACTCCATGCCAGTGTGACCGAAGCGCACGCCAATGCATCGAATCAAATAGCTGGGAGGTTAAACCCATGCGGATTGCATTTACAAAGCCGTCCATCGCGTTGATTGCAGTCGCGTTTGCCATTTGCAGCCTGAAGGCCGAGGGTCCAAACAGCCAGAACCAACCTGCGACGCAGTCGGCGCCTGCGACGCAGCTTTCCCATGGGAAAAAGGCTCATCAAAGCAGTCCCGGAGGGGAAGCGGGCAAAGGCGCCGAGGACATCGGAAAGGGAGCGGGCAAGGGCACCGGAGCGGCAGCCAAGGGAGTTGGGAAAGGTGCCGCAGATCTTGTGACACTTCATCCAATCGACGCCGCGAGCAATGTGGCCAAAGGCGGCGCAACCGCGGGCAAGGACATCGGCGTCGGCACTGCCAAGGGCACGGGCAAAATCGTCAAAGGCACAGGCCGAGGAGTGGGTAAATTATTTCATCATCACCAGGAGAAGCAGGCAGCGCTGGAATCCGACGAACCATAAAACCAGGGCCGCAACTATGTCTGCTTTGGGTATTGCGCCCTGGTTGACGCAACGGCCTTTTCGACCAGCATCTCCAGCACTTTCACGTCCACATCCGTAAGCTTCTTGATGTACAGGCATCCTTTGCCGGTGGTGTGCTTGCCAAGCCTGGCGAGCAGCGTGTCGGCGCCGGCAAAGCCGGTCGTGCCATACAAGACATTGGCGGCTTTACGAGGAGAAAAGCCTACGATGGGCGCATCGCCTTCGCGCCCGCTCTCGTAGATGTAGTGATAGCTGCCAAAGCCGACGATCGACGGACCCCACATCAGCGGCTCGTTTCCTGTGACTTTTTGCATCAGCCTGGCGAGAGCCTTGGCGTCGGCGCGCCGGGATTCGTCAGAGCAGGCATCAAGAAACGCGCGCACGCTTGTGGTTGTGGGTTTGGTCTTACTTTCGGCCATCGATCCGCCTCCACGGCCAGCATTCGGGGAATTACGAAATCATTCTATAGCCGGAAGCGCTGTCATGGGTTCTTCAACGAGGCGAGGTCTTGTTGAGAGAGATAGCGCCCGCGAAGAACGACTGCATCGACCTTTGAAGTGTTCGTTATGTCAAGCAGAGGATTGGCATGCAGAACGACCAGGTCCGCGGTCTTTCCAACTTCAATGGTGCCGACTTCATCAGCGACTCCCATGGCCCTGGCTGCATCGCGAGAGGCGGCCTGCAGGGCTTGAAGCGGAGTGAGGCCGGCGTCAACCAGGAGGTTCAGTTCGCTATGCAGTGCGTCGCCGCCTTGCTCGTAGGGCCCGTCGGTTCCGGCCAGGATAGGGACTCCGTCTCTCTTCATCTCTCCCACAATTTCGAGATCCTTGGCAAAGATGCGCTTGCCGGCCTCCATGTCGCGGTCGTCGAGATGATTCCGGTCTTTATTGGTTTCCCAAAGAGTCTTCAGTACGAAAAGCGTCGGAGTCTGCGCAATCCCATTCTTTGCGTAGATTCGAAAGAGCCGCTGAGCCTTCCTACTGTCGAACGTGTCGAGCAATCGCTGGTCGAAATCAGCCTTGAACTGAGGCTCGAGGATCGATTTTTTCTCATTAAGTGCGTTTAGGAGGTCGTCATAGGTGTCGGCAATTCGCTTCATGAAGTAATCCTGGTCTGAGGAACAGGCAATCATCACGTTGAAGAATCGTCCGCCCAAGTGCTCGATGTCAGTCTGCGGAGCCTTAGTTAGGTCCCATGGCGAGATTTTGGGCGGAATATGCCCCACCAACGGCAACCGCTGCTGCTTTGCTTCATCAGCGACGGCCCAATACAACTCCGGAGTTAGCGTGGTGTCGACCTCAACGTAATCGACTTTGGCCTTTTTGAGCGCTCTTACCTCTTCACGGGCCTGAGATTCGCTAAAGAGGTCGACAATGAGGCCCAATTGAACGGGAGTGGGGCCCTCCATCAGCGGCCCGGCGATAAAGACGCGCGGGCCAACCAGAGTCCCTGAGGCCGATGCGTCGCGCAGTCTTACGATGTCGTCGAGCGGAGCGCCCATGTCACGAATCGTGGTGATGCCGGCGGCCAGCAGATCGGGAAAGTGCGTCTTGCCGTCCTCGTAGGAGCCATGCAGATCGTTGTTCCACAGGCCGGGAATGATGAATTCGCCGGTGGCATCGATCTTTCTGGTCTCAGGCGGGAGTGGCTGCTTTGAGCTGAGGATTGCAGCGATTCTCGTTCCCTGGATGACTATAGTGGCATTGGCGCGGGGAGGGCGATCGGTACCGTCGATGACGGTAGCGCCGACGAGGGCGATCTTCTCTTGAGAGTTGACCGGAAGGATGGCAATGCCGGCCAGAGCCAGCAGGGCAAGAATGCTCCTGATCATTTGACAGGGTACGTGGGACCGTGCCAAGAAGTTCCGAACGGCGGCGGAGTTTAAGATGATCCGTGGATTTTTCCGGAGCTCGAATGACCGATTCAATGAAGATGGATTTTGCCTGTGCCGCCGCTGCAGTCTCGCTTCTGTTTGCCTCAGTGACTCTCACCGCACAAGCGACGCAGGGTACCGACGCCTACGCTGCCGTTCAGCATCGCCTTTCGCACGGATGGAATACCTGGGACACCAACAGCATGATGACCGAGGTGTTGCTGCCTGAAGGGTTGGCGATTCACGCAGGAATGAAGAACAACACAGGGGAGTTCGGCGACCGTTTTTTGCGCGATGCGTTTGTGGGCCAGTTCGACAATAGCGCGGCTCGCGTGACGCCGGGGCCGCATAGCTGGGATGGAAGCTACACCAGCCTCGACATCGAATGGGCGGGCCATAAGTGGCAGATCGAAACCGCTCACGCCGGCAGCGACGAGGTGATTCTGGCCACGCCCGAAAAGTCTGGACACGAGCCTCCGCTTGCACCGGACATCGTATTCTGGGTCGATTTCTTGTGGAACCATCGCGGGACGACGGAGCGCCTTGCCGATTCGATTCAAACACGCGGCGCAGCCGGGGCCATCGGCATTTATTGCACCTGCGAATCTCCAGCCTCTGCCAACTTGCAGGAGCATCCGACCGCAGCCTCGAGCGAAGCTGCGCCAACTCATGATCTCCCCATCGGTGGTCCCTATTTCGCTGCGCCGTTTACGTCTACTGTCGGTATCAGTACGGGCCGTCGCCGCACCGTGGCTGAAATCCAAACAGCCATTGATGCCCAACGGTCCGCGTATGAAAAATCGACCCAGACGGCTGGCAACAACGCGCCCATCGTCGACGCCATCGAAACCACGCTTGGATGGGACACCATCTACGACCCATCGAAGAGCCGCGTGATTTCGCCGGTGAGCCGCTCGTGGAGCGTGGGCTGGGGCGGTTATGTGCTCTTTGACTGGGACACCTTCTTTGCCGCGACCCTGGCCTCGATCGGCGACAAGGATCTGGCTTACGCCAATGCCATGGAGATTCTGCATGAGGAGACTCCGCAGTGGCTTGTGCCCAACTACGCGCGCGACGGCTTTAAGAGCTACGACCGATCCGAACCGCCGGTTGGCGCCATCACCGTGCTTGGGTTATATGAAACGTTTCACGATCGCTGGTTTCTTGCCGACACTTTTGAGCCGCTACTGCGCTGGAACCGCTGGTGGGCCGAGCATCGCGACATGGATGGATATCTTGCGTGGGGCAGCAACGACGACACTCAGCCGCAAAACCCCGACGACGGCGGCAGCGGCACGCGTGGAGGCGCGATTCTCGAATCGGGCCTCGACAACAGCCCCATGTACGACTCGGCCGTCTACAACCACCAGACGCATCTGCTGGAGTTTGCCGATGTGGGGCTGATGGGCATGTACGTGGCCGACTGCGATGCGCTGGCCAAAATTGCCGATGCGCTGGGCAAGACCGATGAAGCAAAGGAACTGCGCGAACGCGAATCGCGCTACAAGGCGAAGCTCCAAACCATGTGGGACGAAAAGACGGGAATGTTCCTGAATCTTGACCTCAAAACCCATCAGCCCAGCCTCAGGCTCTCGCCCACCAACTTCTATCCGCTGCTGGCCCGAGCGGCCACGCCCGAGCAGGCACAGAGCATGATCGCGAAACATCTCCGCAACCCCGACGAGTTCTGGGGGCAGTGGGTGATTCCCTCCATCGCCCGCAATGATCCTGCCTACGCCGACCAGAACTACTGGCGCGGGCGCATCTGGGGGCCGATGAATTATCTCGTCTACCTGGGGCTACGCAACTACGACAAAGCCGCGGCCCGCGACGTGGCGGCAAAATCGTACGAGCTGTTTTTGAAAGAATGGACCGCGAATCGTCACGTGCACGAGAACTACAACGCCTCGACCGGCAGCGGAGACGATGTGACCTCGAGCGACCGCTTCTATCACTGGGGGGCGCTGCTGGGTTACGTGGAGTATCTGGAAAGGCAGGGTACAGGGAACGAGCCAGTAGCCGGCAACCGGTAGCCGGTAGCCGGTAATTCCGACTGGGGGTTGGGAGCAAGAAGCAGACAGTAAAAAATTAAAAGCTAAAAGCTAAAGGCCTTTTACGCTCCGACAACAATCGATTCCAGTGCCTCAAAGCACCGCGCATCCAGCCTTTGGGGCACCTCGCGCGAGATGTTATAGAGCGCCTGCTCCGGGGAAAGACCTCGCCGGTAAGGGCGGTCTTCGGTCATGGCGCCATACATGTCGGCGATGGTGATGAGCCGGGCCTCGATGGGAAGGTCGGGGGCTTTCAGTCCGTTCGGATAACCCGAGCCGTCGAGCTTCTCGTGATGAGCGCCTGCAATATGAGCCAGCTCCGCGAACGGGCCGATTCTTGAAAGGATCTTGCGGGTCAATATGGGGTGTTCGCGCACAACTTCCCACTCATTGGCAGTGAGTGCCTGTTTTTTATCCAGGATGGAATTCGGGACGCGCAGCTTGCCCAGGTCGTGGAGAAGCGCCGCGCGATGGACGAGCCGGGTGCGCTCCTTGGTGACGCCGAGCACGCGGGCCATCTGAATGGCCAACTGAGTTACTCCCAGCGAATGGCGGAAGGTAAAGGATGATTTGGCGTCGACGACATCGGAGAATGCTTCGCAGATGAGGTCGATGTCGCCGGCCTTCAGTTGGTCCATCCCGTCGGGGGAGAAGTCGAGGACGGCGGTTCGGGTTTCGATCTCGGGCGTAGCGTGCGAGGCGTAGCGCCATAACGTTGCCTGGCGATGAAGCTGAACGGCCAAGCGGACGATTTTTGGATCGAACCAGCGCTCACTGCGCTCGCACAGCACGCGAATCGCCGCCTCGCGGCCATGTTCGAAGGCGTAGACATCGAGAAACTGGGCGACGGAGATGATGCGCGATTCGAGAGGGATATGATGACGAGTGCGGTGGGTTGGAAATCCGCTGCCGTCCCATCTCTCGTCGACGCCGCGAACCGACTCGGCAACACCGTCGCCCAGCCCCAGCTTGCGCAGGATGCGCGCGCCACGATCGCAGCGGAGAGAGATTATGTCTTCGCTCTTGCGGCGCTGCGCAAAGCCGAGATGGAGAAGGTTGGCGGCGCGGCGAATCGGGCTCCTCTGACGGCCACCGGTATTCCAGAGCAGGGTGAACATTGACAACCCGGGCTGATCGCAGTCTTTCGACTCCTCTTGATCGCGTAGCGACCGGAAAGCGGGCTTTTCGTAGCCCAGAATTTCAGTGAGATGGTCGAGGTTGTTGTTGCACCCCACGTCCTTGAGCAGAAGTGAGTAGTAGAGGTTGCTCATCCGGGCCGGGGGTAAAAAAAGGGCTTCGCCCAGACGCATACCCAGGAGGCAAGTACGAAGCGCATGCCCGGGCATGGCGCCTTCGGTCAGGTCCAACGCGAACGAAAGGGCAGAGAGGATCTCAGCCAGCGAGATACGGTTCGAGCTTAAAGGGTACGCCTGTTGCTCGAAACTCGTTGAGATGGCAAGGGTGGCCAATCAAACCTCCGCAATATCGGGGCCCTGTTTTCTTGTTCGCATAACAAAAATAACAAGTTGCGAGAATCGTGAAACTCCCACAAAGGCGGGGGCGGGGCAAACAGTTGGTAACTCAAAGAAGAGTGACTCTTCGACTTACATGACCCAAATGGGGGATAGACGTTGCCAAGGCAGGCAGGATAAGCACGGCAGCGAGTTCCGAGCCTCGGGAGGCGGCGCGGGGGAAGAACCCCGCGGGCTCGATAGCCTAAAATGCAGCGGAGGGTTTTTCTCCGCTATGAGTAACAATTTGTTTCGGTTCGGCCTCGGCCTTATGGTTCTTAGCCTTGGCATTCTGACCGGTGCAACCGCGTCTTTGGCCCAGCCTCCTACCGATTACAAGAAAGCTACGGCGCTGCTGCCGCCCGATGCGCAAGCCGTCGTCAATCGGATCGGCAGCTTCCGCGAATTGCCCGACGGCGCGTGGAAGATGCACTCCGGCGACCTGCCCCACGGCGAAGAAGTTGATGTTGATGACAGTTCGTGGCAAACGGTTGCCTACAATGCGAAGGCGCCCAATGAGGCGGTATGGTTCCGGCAGACCTATCAAATTCCCGAGACGCTGAACGGCTACGACCTTACGGGAGCGCGCATCTGGTTTGAGTTTCACGCCGATGCCAATGGACCGATGCCGGAGATTCTCTACTTCAACGGCCGGCGCGTCGCCCTCGGCGACGATCTTGAGCCCATTGTTCTCTTCGACAAGGCCAAGCCCGGCGATAAAGTTACCGTCGCCGTCAAGCTGTTGCACACGGTCGACCAGAAGACCATTCGCGGGGCTTCGCTGAGGATCGATTTTCCCGAGGGCAGGCCGAATCCGGAGGACCTGCGCGAGGAGTTTCTGGGTGCGGCGGAACTGATCCCTTCGCTCGACCTCAACGCCAACGATGGCAAGCTGGGCACGCTTTACGGCGCCATTGCCGCGGTCGACATCAAGGCGCTCGACGCCGCCGAGGCGCAAAGCGGGGAGGTGCGAGAACAGGCCCAGAAGGCATTCGACGCGAGCCTCACCGCTGCGCACCAGAAACTCGAAGCGCTCGCCCCGCTCCTCCAGCAGGCCACTTTCCACCTTACCGGCAACTCGCACATCGATGCGGCATGGCTGTGGCCCTGGACTGAGACCGTCGACGTGGTCAAACGCACCTTCGGCACCGCACTGCAGCTCATGTACGAGTACCCGCAGTACACCTACACGCAATCGGCCGCAGCCTACAACGAGTGGCTCGCCGACAAGTATCCCGACATGAACGACGAAATCAAGCGCCGCATCCAGGAGGGCCGCTGGGAGGTGGTCGGAGGCATGTGGGTCGAGCCCGACCTGAACATGCCCGATGGCGAATCGCTGGTGCGGCAGTTGCTGGTGGGCAAGCGCTGGTACAAACAGGCCTATGGCGTGGACGTGAAGGTCGGCTGGAACCCTGACTCGTTTGGATACACGTGGCAGCTTCCGCAGATCTACAAGAAAAGCGGCGTGGACTACTTCGTCACCCAGAAGATGAGCTGGAACGACACCAACAAGCTGCCTTTCAAGCTGTTCTGGTGGGAGTCGCCCGACGGATCGAAAGTTTTAACATACTTCCCGCACGACTACGTGAATGTGACTGAGAATCCCGTGCGGCTCTCCGACGATCTGGTTGATGCGCGCCAGAAATCGACCGGTCTGACCGACATGATGGACCTCTATGGCGTCGGCGACCACGGCGGCGGACCCACGCGCGCGATTCTTGACGAAATCACGCACTGGTCCAGCTCTACATGCGATTTGAAAGGGCACGACTTTAGTCGTGCCGAAAGCGCCTCGTCCAGTGCTTTGAAAGGGCACGACTTTAGTCGTGCCGATAGCATGCCCTCTTCCGCCGGGGCATTAGCCCCTGCGGGAATGCCCACCTGCGCAGTCACTCCAAAATATGAATCCGGCCTCGCACTGCCATACTTCCAAACCGTCGAGAAAGAAGTCGCGCCTGAGAGCCCTACCTGGAACTACCAATCCATCGCGAAGGGATATACCGCGCCGCCGGCCGTCGACGGCAAGGTCTCGATTCCCACGTGGGACTCGGAGCTTTACCTCGAATACCACCGCGGCGTGTTTACCACGCAGGCCCACCACAAGCACAATATGCGCACGGCCGAGGAAGAAGTGCTGAATGCCGAGAAATGGTCGTCGTTAGCCTGGGTCCTGGCCGGACGGGCATACCCTTCGGACGAGATCACAGAGGATTGGAAGAAGGTCCTCTTCAACCAGTTCCACGATCTGGCCGCCGGCTCGGGCATCGGCGTCATCTACAAGGACGCGCAGAAAGACTACGACGTAGTCCGCTGGTCGACGAACGAGATTACGGCTGGGGCACTGGGGACGGTGGCCGAACAGATCAATACAAAACCGAGTGCGCCGAACATGATTCCGTTTATTGTCTACAATCCGCTCGGCTGGAAGCGCTCGGGCACCGTCACTGTGAAAACCAATATGCCGTTGGGCGCAGTTGGAAATTTCATTCACGATCCGCAACGTCCACAGGGAGAAGGGATATTAGCTCACATTGTTTCGAGTGACAACGACGGTGTCGAACTTTCATTTGAAGCCGAGGATGTCCCCGCGATGGGCTATAAGGTCTTCGAGATGACTAAAACCATGGCGCCGGGAGGTCCAATCGTGCCCACCGAAGCAGATCAAGGGAAGGAGATGGAGCTTCATGGACAGAATATGACTGTCGCGGTGGATAAATCCTCGGGTTGCATTACAAGTATGAAGAAAGACGGGGTTGAGCTATTGGCCGCGAATTCCTGCGGCAACCAACTCCAGTTCTTCAAAGACACGCCACGCGACTACGACGCCTGGAACATCGATCCCGGTACGCTCGATGTCGCGCCCGCGACGATTGAAAAGGCCGATAGCGTGGAGGCGACGAGCAACATGGCCTTTGAGCGCGCCATCCGCGTCACCTACTCGCGCCCCAACTCCAAAATCGTGCAGACCATCTCGCTCAAGGGCGACGAGGTCAACATCTCCAACGACATCGACTGGCACGAGTCGCACGTGCTGCTCAAGGCCGCGTTCCCGCTCTCTGTCACCAGCGACTTCGCCACCTATGAAATCCCCTACGGCGAAATTGAGCGGCCAACCACCCGCAACAACTCGTGGGAAAAAGCTCAGTTCGAGGTTCCGGCGATGCGCTGGGCCGATCTGAGTGGCGCGGGCGCGGACGGCA
>JASHVU010000349.1 GCA_030044455.1 Acidobacteriaceae bacterium
TCAAGAAGGTGTACGAGGAAGAGTTTGGTGTCTTCGGCGGTGCGCCGTTTGCCGCTCTGGTGGGCGACTACGAGTTCGGCAAAGGCCCCGAGGATATCGAACTGATCGAGCGCGTCAGCCAGGTAGCGTCGGCTGCGCACGCGCCTTTTATCTCTGCAGCCAGTTCGGAGTTGCTGAACTTGAGCAGCTATACGCAACTAGGCGCGCCACGGGATATCGGCAAAATCTTCGACTCGACCGAGTACGCCCGATGGAAAGGCTTCCGCCAATCGGATGACTCGCGTTACATCGCGCTGACCTTGCCGCATATTCTTATGCGCGTGCCTTATGGAAAAGACAACAAGCAGATCGATGCCTTCGACTACGAAGAGGCAGTCGACGGCAGCGATCACTCCAAGTATCTGTGGGGAAACGCCGCATTTGGCCTGGCTGCCCGCCTGACGAATTCCTTTGCCCGTTATGGCTGGTGCGCCTCCATCCGCGGTGTTGAAGGCGGCGGCCTGGTTGAGGCTTTGCCCTGTCACACATTCCGGACCGACGAGGGCGATGTAGCTCTCAAGTGCCCGACTGAAGTTGCCATTACTGACCGCCGTGAAAAGGAACTAGCTGACCAAGGACTGATACCGCTGGTTCACTGCAAGGGAACCGACTACGCCGCGTTCTTCAGCGTGCAGACGGCCAACCGGCCCAAGCTTTACGACAAAGAGGCGGCCAACGCCAATGCACGGCTTTCCGCCCAGTTGCCTTACATCCTTGCCATGTCCCGTTTTGCTCATTATCTGAAAGCGATGATGCGCGACAAGATCGGGAGCTTCATGACCCGCCAGGACTGCGAGAAATTCCTCAACCAATGGATTATGAATTATGTCTGCGCGGACGATAATGCCTCGCAGGCTGCCAAGGCAAAACTGCCTCTTCGTGAGGCAGCCATCCAGGTTTCCGAAATCCCCGGCAAGCCTGGTGCATACCGCGCAGTTGCATACTTGAAGCCGCATTTCCAACTGGACGAACTCGCAGTTTCCCTTCGTCTGGTAGCCGACCTGCCTGCGTCGGCGCGGAAATAACGGAACCATCATTGGCCGGCGCAATCGGAGCACGGCACGCCGCGCGCAGAGCGCGTGCCAATTGAAAGGAGCCACGAATGGCAGTCGATTATTTTCTGAAGCTGGATGGGATTCAAGGCGAGTCCCAGGATGAAAAACATAAAAATGAAATTCAGGTGATGAGCTGGAGCTGGGGCGCGACCAACACCTCCTCTGTCTCCGGGACAGGAGGTTCGGGTGCCGGTAAAGTCGACCTGATGGACTTCAACATGATGCTGAATTTCGACAAATCGACACCCAAGTTCTTCAAGTCGATCTGTAAAGGGACCCACATTGCTTCGGGAGAATTTAACGCCATCAAGGCGGGGGCCGACGGCAAACCCTATCTCAAGGTGGATTTCAAGGAGATCTTCGTCACGAGTCTTCAAATGTCTGCGGCAGGTGAAGTTCCTGCGGTCAGTTTAACCTTCACTTACAACGAGATCAAGATCGACTACTCCACGCAGGACGAGAAGGGCAACCTCGCCAGCATTGGGCCAATAACGTTTAACACAAAGGAAAACAAGCTTTCGTAAGGTGGCCCGCGTATGGACGCGCTCTCTCTCTACAAGGCCGGCCAGCTTCGGGAAGCCATCGATGCGCTTGGTGACGAGTTGAAGAAACAACCGCTCGACACCAAGCGCCGGACCTTTCTTTTCGAGTTGCTATGCTTTGCGGGGCTGTTCGACCGCGCGGAAAAGCAGCTCGATATTCTCTCTGACACCAGCCCGGAAGCCGCGGCCGGCGCTATGCTTTACCGTTCCGCTCTGCACGCCGAACGCGAGCGACAGGATATGTTCGCGCGCAACGCCCTGCCCATAGGAACTGCTCATCCATCTCCTGCCGGAGAATTGAATGGCGAGCCGTTCACCGGACTCAGTGATGCGGATCCGCGCGTTGGCGCGAATCTGGAGACGTTTATCGCGGGCAGCTACACCTGGATCCCGTTCGCATATATCGAATCAATAGAAACCGAATCCCCAAAGCGGCTGCGCGATCTGCTTTGGCTTCCTGCAATCGTACGCACCACATCCGATTTCCGGATGCAGGACCTTGGCGAAATTCTGGTCCCAGTTATAGCCCCGCTCTCCTGGACGCATTCCGACGACGCCGTGCGCCTGGGCCGCGTAACCGAATGGCAAGAAGATCCGAAGTTCGGATCAGTCCCTTACGGCCAGAAGCTGTTGTTGCGTGGTGAGCAGGAAGAACCGTTCCTCGAGTTGCGGAAGCTCGCCTTCCATCAAGCCGGAGAGAGGGCTGAAAGTGCCACTGCGCGATGATCTCCTGAATCCGATTCCCGGCGACAATCCTTCCGGCGCATATCTTCGCTACGAGCGCGTCTACGACCAGATCAAAGAAGCCCGCACCGAGAACGAAGAGTCGATTCTCGGTAATCTGGCCGCCCCCAAGAAAGCCGATTTCCCCTTGGTCATCAAACTGGCCGGTGAAGCGCTCGCCACAAAGAGCAAGGACCTCCAACTCGTTGCATGGCTGTCTGAAGCCCACCTTAAACGCGAGGGCGTCGGCCTGATTCAGCCCTGCCTGAAACTGTTCCTCGATCTTCAGGAGCAGTTCTGGGAAACGTTATATCCCATCATCGAGGATGGCGATGTGGGCATGCGGGCGGGCCCGATCGAATGGGCTGCCAACCGCATTGCCGCGCTCCTCTATGAGGCGCCGATCACCCGCGACGGGCTGAACTACTACCAGTACAAACAATCGCGTGCAGTGGGGTACGAAGCCGATGCCGAAGGCAGCGATACCAAGTCCGAGGCGCGACGACTGGCCATTGCCGACGGCAAAGTTACCGGCGAAGACTTCGACAAATCTTTCTCCTCGACTCCCAAGCCCTGGTACGTCCAGAGGGCCGAGTTTATGCACTCCTCCATGGAGGCTCTCGAGGCGCTCCAGTCCTTCAGCGAAGAGAAGTACGGCGACGACGGCCCTGGATTCGGAAAACTGCGCACTGCGGTTGAAGAGGTAGGCAATGCGGTCGAAATCCTGCTGGCCGAAAAACGGAAACTGGAGCCGGATGAGCCGGTTGAAGAAGCGGTTGAAGCGGAGCCGGAGCCGGAACCGGAAGCCGCAGACGAATCGAGCGCGGAGTCGCAGCCAGGCGCCAAGCCCAAGGCTGGCAAATCCATAACCGCGGAGCCGGTCGACCGCGACGATGCGATTGCGCGAATCCAGGCTTGCATCAAATTTCTTCATGCTGACAACCCCGCGAACCCATCGGCATATATGCTTCAAAGCGCACTGCGGTTTGGAGAGATGCGCGAGCAGGGGAGCGGGCCATCGTGGGATTTTCTTGTGGCGCCGGCATCGGAGCGGCGTCAGAACCTCAAGCGCCTTTCGGCCGAGGGGAACTGGGGCGAGTTGCTGAGCGATGCCATCGCAGTTGCGGGCGAACCTTGCGGACGGGCCTGGCTCGATGTGCAGCGGTATATATGGAAGGCCAGCAGCGAGGCCGGCTATTACGCTGTCGCGACCAGCGTGGTTTCTACCTTGCAGGGGCTCCTGAAAGACATTCCCGAGATGCCTGCCTGGACATTGAACGATGACACGCCGACCGCCAACCCTGAAACGCAACGGTGGCTCGAAGAAACCGTCATCCCCAAGCCGCCTGAGCCGGCCGCGGCCGAGCCCGAGCCTGAATCGGAACATGTTTCCAATGTCCCTTCGCCGGAGCCCATTGCCAAAGCGGCAGAAGAGGCCCCGCCTGACGTTCTGACGGTGGCCCGGGAACTCACGGCCCGGGGCAAGCTGTCGCAGGCCATCCAATTGCTGATGCGCGATGCCGCGCAGCAACCCAGCGGACGTGCCCGCTATCTGCGCAGGCTGCAGATCGCGCAGTTGTGCGTTGGCGCCGGTCAGGGCAAGGTGGCCCATCCGGTCCTCGAAGAACTGGTCAAGGAAATCGATCAGCGTCAGCTCGAGGAGTGGGAGGCGAGCGACATGATCGCGCCCCCGCTCGCGCTTCTGCTTCGCTGCCTGGATGGGTCAGAGAACAACGGCGTGCGAGAGGCGGTCTTTGCTCGCTTGTGCCGTATTGATCCACTCGCCGCCATGGATGCATCCCGGTGAGATGAAAGGAGCCGCAAAGGTTGGCGCGTTCGGCCTCAGAATTGCTGGTGACGCAGTCGGTTCTCGATCGCCTGCTCGCCGTTGAAGACTGGCCGGCAACGCGCTCCCAGTCGGTGCGCTTTTTCCGCGACGCGCTGAAGCGCGATGTGGAGTGGCTGCTCAACTCGCGGCAACCGCACCTCGACCAGCTCTCCACTTTTCCTGCCGCAAAAGAGTCGGTGATTAATTACGGCCTGCCCGACATTTCCGCGCTTGGACTGACCTCGGCTTCCGATCATCAGGCATTGCGCCAGGCGATCGCGGCCTGCCTGCGCACCTTCGAACCGCGCCTGACCGATGTTCATGTCACGCTGGAAGGATCCGACATGGCCGACCGGCGCCTGCGCTTCCACATTGAAGGCAATCTCAGGCTCGATCCGGCCCCGGAAGAGGTCGCCTTTGACACCATTCTCGAACTCGCCAGCGGCGAGTACAAAGTGAAGTGATCGATGCGCGAAGAACTCCTCGAATATTACGAACGCGAACTTGCTTACCTTCGTCAACTCGGGGGTAAGTTCGCCGAGAAATATCCGCGCGTGGCCAGCCGGCTGCTGCTCGAAGCCGATCGATGCGATGACCCGCATGTCGAGCGTCTTCTGGAGAGCTTCGCTTTTCTCGCGGCGCGCATTCATTTGCGCATTGACGACGACCTTCCTGAAGTCACTTCAGCGCTGATGGGGATGGTCGCTCCGCATTATCTGCGCCCCATTCCGTCCATGACCGTTGCCGAATGCCTGGTCGATCCTGAACAGGGAAAACAGACTGCCGGGCAATCCATGCCGGCGGGAACGGCTTTGGCAACCAAGCGTCTGGTCGACGGGCAGCCATGCCGTTTTCGCACGGCTTATCCCGTCGACCTCTGGCCTATTACCATCGCCGAATGCGACTGGCGGCAACCGGAGCGGATTTCTGACCCGATTCGCGTACCTGGGGCGGTGGGCGTACTGCGCTTGCGGCTCGAGTGTGCCCGCGACGTCGACTTCAACCAGCTCGACATGGGCAAATTGGTCTTTCATGTTGCCGGAGAATCGAATGTAACTCATACTCTTTATGAGCTGCTCTGCCGCAACTGCATTTCAATCCTGGTCCGCAACCCCAAACAGCGAGAGGCTAAGCCGGTCCCCATCGCTACCACTGAGCTCCGCCCCATGGGCTTCGAGGAAGATGAATCCCTGCTGCCGTTTCCCCGGCGCTCGTTCGATGGTTACCGTCTGCTTCAGGAATATTTCACCTTCTCAGAGAAGTTTTTCTTTTTCGAACTGAATGGCCTCCGGGCCATCGCCCGGGCCGGATGCACGGCGCAGACTGAAATCCTCATTTTCTGCTCGCGTTTCGAACGTCCGGACCGCGGCCAGGACCTTGAGGTCGGAGTCTCGGCGCGCACGCTGCGCCTCGGTTGCACACCGGTCGTCAATCTGTATTCCCAGGTCGCCGAGCCGATCCTCGTCACTCACACTTCGCATGAGTACCAGATCATTCCCAACCTGCGGCGTCAGGATACGACCGAAATCTATTCGATCGATCAGGTGATGGCTTCGAACACGGCGCGCCATGAAAGCATCCCCCTCGAGCCGCTATACGCCTATCGCCACCAGGCGCGAAAAAACAGCAATCGCGCTTATTGGCACGCGGTACGCCGCAGAAACGAACTGGGCGAGCGCGAGCCCTCAACGATGCACCTCTCGCTGGTCGATATCGACGGAATTCTGACCGAGCCGAACGTCGATGTGCTTACGGTTCGCTGCTCATGTTCCGATTTCGATCTTCCCTCACGCCTGCCTTTCGGACTGGAAGGCGGAGGTTTTGTGGCCGAGGATTATCCGGCCATCAAGCAGATTACGGCTCTGCGCCGGCCTTCGCCCAGTTATGATCCGCCGCGCGGAAAGGGCCAGCTTTGGCGGCTGGTCTCGCAACTCTCTCTCAACTACCTCTCCATCGTGGAAGAAGGCGTCACCTCGCTCCAGGAGATTTTGCGTCTGCACAACTTCACTGATTCGTCGTATCTTGAAAACCAGATCGGCGGCATCACGCGCCTCAATTCAAAACCTCATTTCGCCATTATGCAATCGAT
>JASHVU010000350.1 GCA_030044455.1 Acidobacteriaceae bacterium
CAGAACGAAATTCCGCCCATCGCAAAAGTGAGCGTGGCCAGCCCGAAGGTAGCCGTGAGGAATGCGGGATTCCTGAGTATTCCCAGAACTGTCGACCGTTTCAGATCGGGCGCTATGTGGTCCGTCGAACCGCGTTCGGGCTCGCGACCAATGAGGCCATAGAGCGCCGCAATCAGAAATCCCGGCAGCGCGCACACCAGAAACGGCGTACGCCATCCCCAATGCGAACCGATCTGACCGCCGGCCAGGTAACCGAACGCCGCACCAACGGGAATGGCAACGTAAAAAATCGAAAGGATGCGATTGCGTTCGCGTTCGGGATAGAGATCGCTGAGCACGGCGGGTCCAAAGATGCCGAATGTGGCTTCGCCAATGCCCACCAGCGCCTGGCGCGCAAAAAACGTCGGATAGCTATGAATCCACAGAGCGGCGAGTGTGGCGAGGCTCCAGAGCGTGGCCCCGGCAATGATCAGCGGCTTGCGGCGAAAGCGGTCGCCAAGCCAACCCGTAGCCGGCGCGGCAAACATGTATACGAAGAAGAAGGCAGTGCTGAGCGCGCCCATCTGCTGATCGGTGGCGTGGAACTCGTGCTGGATGGGCTGGACCTCGCCAGACAAGATGTAGCGGTCAATGTAGTTGAGCAGGTTGAGCGCAATCAGCAGCAGAACCGTGCCGATGACGGGATTGAGACGCGTAGGCGGGCGATGACAAGAGGCAGCCAAGCGAATTAAGGAATATCACATCGAGGCGACATCAAGATGAGTCAGTGAAAGAAGCAAGAACTGCAGCTTTCCAAAACCAATCACCCGTTTTCGTCGTCGGCCTCGCGGAATCCGCGCCGCGTATCTCGTCCAGCCTGCCATGTACCCCAGACGAGGGCGACTCTAAGCACGAGCCACACCCAAATACCAATCGCGATCAAAACCAGGAACCTCATCGAATTCCAGCAGCGATGAAATGGCTGACCTGCGGCAAACGGCACGATGAGCAAAACGTTTACCAGGAATAGAGCGCCCGCACGGAGCGCGGCTCGAATGCCTTCCTTTAACTTAGCGGCGGCGCAGTCTTCGAAGTCTTTTCGCTCTTCTCTGGTGAGTCGTTCTTGTGGTTCAGCTCCGAACATGAGTGCTGCAAGATTACACCTGCGTCCCAAGTCGGCTACAGAGTCTGCGTGAGAACTCGGCTTGATGGGACTTTCTGCCTGAGAACGGAGAGGGAGCAGCAGCCTTCAGGCTGCTGAATGATCGCTCAAAGCATCGCAAGGGCTTTAGCTGCGGGCTTTGTCAGCTTCGCGTTCGATGCGACGGCGAGTTCTCAAGCAGACACTACACCCCCAGTTCCTCTGTAGCCAGCGCGGTGCCCTCGACCCTCGAGCGAATCTTGCTGAAAGCAACTTCGCGCGCCGTCGACGTATCGTCGGCGAACGGCGAGAAACCGCAGTCGTCGCAAGTACCCATTTGCGAAACCGGCAATATCGATGCTGCCTCGACAACGCGATCCCTTACCTCATCCACAGTTTCAACCACGGGGTTTATCGGGTCAATCACCCCGACGAACACGGTGTGATTAGGGCGCATCGCCTGCTTCACAATCTTCAGCGCGCGCTTGCGATCCAGCTCACTCGCCATCTGCAAATAGAACCGCCCCACGTTCATCTGAAAGAGATCGGGAAGCAGGCCGGCATAATCCACATCGGCAGAGTGCGTGGAGTCGCGATCGCTGCCCTGGCACACATGCACGCCGATGCGCTGCTGCTCGGCGGGCGTGAAGCGATCCAGCACCTGGTTGTTCAGTGCGATAAAGCTGCGCAGCAGGCCACCGGAAGGATCGAGCTTGAGCGACAAACGGCCTTCTGTGAAATCGATCTGGACTGTGTCCGCGCCGGCGTCGAGCGCGCCGCGAATGTCGGTCTCGGCCTCATCGATTAGGTCAGCGATGAAGGCCTCGCGCGGATAGCCTGCAATGCCCTCGCCAGGATACAGCAGGCTCAGCGCCGAGGCGGAGATGACGGCCTGCTTGAGCGGCAGCTTGGTGTACGCACGAGCTGCAGTTGTGAAGCTGCCGGCATGGATTCCATATCGGAAGGGGCCGGCGATCAAACGCGGCAGTTGCCGCGTATGACCGTCGGCGAAGGGAATGACAACACCGTCAGGAGCGAGGTTGGCGATTCCCGAAAGCGGGTAGGTGGCAAAACTGGGCTTGGTCTGTTCGCCGTCTGTAATCACGGGAGAGCCGGTGGCTTCGAATCGGGCAATTGTGTTTTCCAGTGCCGACGCGTACGCGGCGTCGAGTTGCTCGCGGCCGATCTCGCCTGATCGAGAATCCTGGATCGCTTTGAGTAGGGATGGGGGGCGGGGAATGCTGCCGATTGGCTCAGTTTTCATTGCGGCAGTCTATCCCGGCGCAAATGAAGAGTTCCTCCATCGGAGGGTGGACGCGGCTCACAATTCATCTACGGGAAATGATCGGCTGGCGGTTACTCCGCTGGCCGCGGCCACCTGGCCTCAACCGTCGTCCCGATTCCTCCTCGGGGCCGGAACTCGCCTTTCACCACCGCCCACACCGGATCGCAGGCCTTCACAACGTCATTGAGTACCTGGTTCACAATGTTTTCCTGAAAGATGCCCAGGTTCCGGTAGCAGAAAAGATACTCTTTGAGCGATTTCAGCTCGAGGCACCGCTCGCGGGGCATGTAGCGTATGGTTAGAACGCCGAAATCAGGCAGACCGGTTTTGGGGCAGACCGAGGTCAGTTCCGGGTCGTCAATCTGGATCT
>JASHVU010000351.1 GCA_030044455.1 Acidobacteriaceae bacterium
GCACCGGAAAATCATTCACCGCAAGAGAGGTTGCGCCCTGCATTTCGCCATCCAGAAAAATTTCCACCTCGCCCAGGCCAGCCGTCTTCTCGCCGACGTAATCGATCCCTGTTCCTGTGAACGAAAACTCGGCAGACGCGCCCTTTGACTGCGTCGCCCGGGGAAGCTCATTTCCGCCTGCATCCTTTGTTGTGGTCCAGGCAAACCACATTCCACTCAACTTGATCTCAGCATCCGACGCGGGAACGAAGCGCGAAGATGGAACTGGATTTGACTTGAGCGTCAGCGGAATCCGCCACATCTTGTAGGGTGAGGTACAGACATCGTCGAACGGGCATCCGGAGGTGAACAGGGAGAGCTCGATGTCGTCTCCGTGCCGCTGCTGAAAGGCTGCGCAGATACTCGGCCCGTACATGTGCACGCCGGGGCCAAGAAAGGAGTCATCGGCTGATCCGGCGGGGGTCCAGGGTCCCCAGGGATGAGGCGATTGATAGAAGTCGTAGCGCATGCGGTTCGGTTCGAACCACCGCGTCATGGTCTCTGTGTTGTACCAGGAGACAAGCAAATACACGCCCAGGTCACGAACGAACGTGATGGGAGTCTGCCCGCAGCGAGCCGGGCGGTCCAGGATCGGCATGGCGCGATCGATAGAACGAGACCAGGTCGGTATTGCGCTTCCGTCCCAGCCCGACAGATATTCCCAGTCGGCGCTGTTCAGACGGGACAACTGAGAGCGAAGAACGCGGCCCAGAACCAGGCTGTCGCCGTCGTTCCAAAAGCCATTTGTAGAACATGCATAAACATACTCGCCGGCGCCATCCTGTTCCACCTGGCCTCCGTTGCGGCCATAGTGCACGAAGAACGGCGCGCCGAACCGGCCTCCAGGCCACATGGGATGTTCGTAGTTTTCCTCGGCGCTGCGCGTCCAGGTGCGGCCGCGGTCTGTCGACTTGATAAGGCTGGCGTTCAGTGCCGTCTGCCGCGTGAGCGGATCGTGGCTGTCGCTTCCGTAGGTGTTTCGGGAGACAAAAGCATAGAACACGCCATCGATGCACTCCTGGCCGCAGGCTTTCCACGTCGCGTTGTCTGGCCCCTTCTGGCCTCCTTTGCCATACTCGGCCATTGGATTTACCTGGCTTCCGGTCAACGCGCCTGGCCCTTCGCATGTGAGCTTGTTGAAAGCAAGGTTCATGCCGTTGGCGCCGAAGCCGCGGCCGTCGCAATTGAAGGCGTAGAGGTTATCATCATCGGCCCAGAAAGGATCCCAGGTGTCGCCATTGGCGTCGTCCCACTTATGAATGCGGTTTAGATCAAGAATGATGTCGGCAATGCGTGCCTGTGAGCCGATTGCGCTCATCCTGCCCGGCAAACCGGCAACAGCGAATGCGGCCGCGCAGGACTTGATGAATGTTCTGCGATCGAAGTGTGCTGAGACGCAAGCCAAGAGAGTTCGCCCTGGAAGAATTCGGAAAATACTCGGCAGCGAAATTGTAGATTGAGCAGCGACCGATCGCGAACAAATTGCTTTCGGAATCTGAGCAGAGCGCAAGGATCCGAGGACGCCTATGCGGCCAACCCAATGGTTCAAGCGTTTCGCCGCTTCACTTCTTCACTCTTTCAACCCACGCACTTCGCCCTGCCATTCCTGAGCAATTCATGCCACGCCGCACCCAGGCCCCCCTCAAGCTCAGCAGTAACGCATCTTCTCGAGATCTTCAATCAACCCCGGCCCGGTCGGCTCCCATCCCAACTGCGCCCGCGTCTTCGCGCTTGAAGCCACAGCATCCAGTCCCGCAAACATCGCCAGCCAGCCGAAATGCCCTTTGGCCTCTTCTGGTGTCAGCGAGACAACCGGCACATTCAATCCCTTGCCGATCGTCTCAGCCATCTCCTTCACCGTAATTCCCTCTTCTGCGACAGCGTGATATATGACGCCCGCGGCATTCTTCTCAAGCGCCAGCCTGTAGAGCCGGGCCACATCGAAGCGGTGTGCTGCCGGCCAGCGGTTTTGCCCATCGCCTACATATGCTGAAACACCCTTCTCACGTGCAATCTGGATCGCGTACGTCACCAGCCCCTGCTTCACCGTGTCATGCACCTGGGGCAACCGCACCACCGCCACGCGAACCCCGCGCGCCGCAACCGTAGCGGCAGCCTCTTCCGTAGCTCCGCGAGGAATCACTTTCGAACTCACTGGCGGAACATCTTCGGTTGCCGCAATTCCCGGCCCCGAGGTCGCCATGCCGGTGCCGGAGGTCACAATCAGCAGCTTGTCCGTGCCGGCAAGCGCGTCGCCCATCGCTTCGATGGCACGCCGGTCGATTTCACAGTTCTCTTGGAACTTCGAAAAGTCATGAATAAACGCGGTGTGAATCACCGCATCGGCGTTGGCCGCGCCGCTCTTTAAACTGTCAAGGTCTTCAAGGTCGCCCCGCTGTACCTCGGCGCCCGCCTTAATCAAAGACTCCTCGCCCGCATCGCTTCGCGCCAGCCCAATCACCTGGTGGCCTGCATCCATCAATTCCTTCACTACTACCGAACCTATAAAGCCTGTCGCACCCGTAACAAATACACGCATATAAATGCTCCTATTCTTCGCGTGTTGATTGTTGGCACCTACGATCGGTGTTCATGTCGGTCGGTCGAAGCATCGGCATCTTGTCTCGATACCGCGTCGAGTTCGGCAAGCTCTCCGGCGGGAATCTCGAGCGTCGCCGCCTTCAGGTTTTCGCGAAGATGCTTGCGAGTCGATGTTCCAGGAATCACCAGGATGTTTGCCGAGCGATGCAGGAGCCAGGCAAGCGCAACCTGCATTGAGGTAGCATCAAGTCGCGCTGCCACCTCAGACAAGGTTCCCGACTGCAGCGGAGTGAACCCGCCCAGCGGAAAAAATGGAACGTAAGCGATGCCGTCGCCGGCAAGGTCGTCGATGAGCGCATCGTCGGCCCGATGTACCAGGTTGTATTGATTCTGGACGCAAACAATCGGGACGATCCGTCGCGCCTCCGCAATTTGTGCAGGCGTCACATTACTCAGCCCGATATGACGGATCAAGCCCTTTTGTTGAAGCTCGGCCAGGACCGTGAGCGGAGCCTCGATTGAACCTTCTGCCGGTTGATGCACGTTGAACATGCTGCGCAGATTCACCACGTCCAGCACATCCAGGCCCAGGTTACGAAGATTATCGTGAACGGCTCCGGTCAGCTCCTCGCGAGAGAGAGCCGGAATCCAAGACCCATCCTCGCCGCGCCGCGAGCTCACCTTGGTCACGATGACCAGGTCTTCGGGGTAAGGGAAGAGCGCCTTTCGTATGATCTGATTGGTGACGTGCGGGCCATAGAAATCCGATGTATCGATATGGTTCACACCGCTCGCAATAGCCTCTCGCAAAACAGCAATCGCTTCATCAACATCTCGGGGTGGTCCCCACACCAGCTTGTTGCCATCCCTCCCTGCAAGTTGCATCGCTCCGTAGCCCATGCGGTTCACGTTGAGCGAACTGCCAATGAAGGTAAAGCGGCCGGCCGAACTTAATTCCTTGACCATTTCATTCCTCCCTGGTTCATTGTGGATATCTCATTTTGTAACCGGCATTGACTAATCGCTGTCGCATCTAATAAAACGGAGATTGCCTCCGAATGAGTAGATAAACGGAGACTCCCTCCAGTTGCAATTATTTTCGCGCATGGCCAGGAAACGTTCACAACCCGTCCCGCGCAAGCCGCGCCGAAAACCGCGTACCGATGCGCTGCGTAACCGCGAGCGCATTCTGGATGTGGCAAAAGAAGCGTTTACCCTCTACGGCGCCGCAGCCAGCCTCGACGACATTGCCCGCCAGGCGGATGTTGGAGCCGGAACTCTCTATCGTCACTTCCCCAACCGCGATGCCCTGATCGAAGCTGTCTATCGCAGTGAAGTGGAAAAACTGGCCGCGGCCGGACGCAGATTCTCCGAGATCATGCCCCCGATTGAGGCGTTACGAGCCTGGATGCTTTTATTCGTCGATCACGTTGCCCAAAAACACATCATCGCCCCCGCGCTGAATAGCGTCGTTGGTGGCGTTTCAAAGCTCATTGAGGGTTCCCGCAGCACAATCCACGGAGCGATTGATGCGCTGGTCAAACGCGCCATCAAGAGCGGCGACCTGCGAAAAAATCTCGACCCCCAGGATCTGCTTCGACCCTTGATTGGTGTCTTCTATGTAGCGTCCGGTTCAGACGCGCAGCATAGCGCCACGAGGCTGGTGGATATTCTCATTGCAGGTTCGCGTCGATCCCGATAGACCCCGACCCATCAGCCCCTCGCCTAACCTACCGGCGTGAGCTTTTCCCCTGCGCCTTCGCTCAAGTAAATTTCCACGTAGTCCAGGTAGTTCTTGGCATATTCGCGGATCAGCTCCCGGTCCTTGTCGGTAAGTTCGCGGCGCAACTTTGCCGGAACTCCCGCCCACAGCGTCCGCGGCGGCACAACGGTGTGTTCAGGTACTACCGCTCCGGCCGCGATAATGCATCCTTCGCCGATGTGCGCGTTATTCAGCACTGTAGCGCCCATGCCGATTACCACCATGTCCTCGACCACGCAGCCGTGCACCGTCGCGTTGTGTCCAATCGTTACCCAGTCTCCGACAATCACTTGATATAGATTGCGCTGGCCGTGAAGCACCGCGCAGTCCTGTACGTTGCTCGAGGCGCCAATACGAATGGAGTTCACGTCCCCGCGGACCACGGCATTCATCCATACCGAGGAGCTCTCGCCTATGACCACATCGCCCAGAATCTGGGCCGAAGGGTCGATATAGCAACCGTTTGCGATTTTCGGCGTCTTGCCTTGGTAGCTGCGAATCATAGCGACACCTCAAGGAATGAGTCTATTTGGACAACGGTTGAAGCGTCCAAAGGCAATTCAGTGACCAATTTGTAGGAAATCGCCCAAAACTCGCAACTTTTTCGCCCCAATGAATGCATTTGTTGGCCGTGTGACACGAACTCCAGTATGATAAACGGAGCCGTCTGGCAGGGTCGGAGGTGGATTTACTTGGCTGAGGTTCGCATTCAGGAAGGCGAGCCGCTCGAAAACGCGCTGCGCCGGTTTAAGCGCAAGGTACAGCAGGAGGACATTATCAAGGAAGTCAAGCGTCACTCCTACTATCTGAAACCCGGTGAGAAGAAACGCGTTAAGGCGGCTTTGGCACGCAAGCGGAATCGTAAGAAAGCTCGTAAAGAGCAAGATTAAGGTACGACCTTTGCATATGCGCCGACACTGGCGGCGCGGGTATCCCAAAAATACCCGCCGCCAGGAAAGGCAGAAGCAAGATCTGGGCGGCACTAAGCAAAGAAATGATTTTTGGCTATTCGCAGAGTTCGCGCTCTGCGTTGGTGTCTTTCCCTCTCCCTTTAAAACCGGGGGAAAGTTCTAACACCGCTGGTTTCGACCGCGGTCCGGGCCCTTGTTGTGTATTGCGAAAGAGAACAGGGATCCCCCCGACCGGCACTCTCCGCGAGAGGCATGGCCGTATTGGGAATGGCTCCCTGTTGCAAGGAAGCCGGCCATGGAATTCAACGATCGGATATTGAAGTGTAATGACTGCGGCGCCGACTTTGTCTTCACGGCCGGCGAGCAGTTGTTCTTCCACGATAAACAATTCAAGAACGACCCCAAGCACTGCAAGCAATGCAAAGCCAAACGCGCGCGGGGAAGCTTCAGAGTGCGTCCCGAAACCCGCACAACCTGCTCGGAGTGCGGAACCGAAACCACAGTCCCGTTCAAGCCCACTCAGGGCAGGCCGGTGCTCTGCCGGTCCTGCTTCCAGAAGGCTCCGCGGGCGCCGGTGGCGACGCCAACTGCCATGTCTTAGACGACCGCCGCGCTGAAGAGCAGGTCGCCGCGGAATTGCGCCGGGAATCCGGCAGTACGCGCCAGCGTTGCCAGTTGTGCGTAATGGCGATGGCTGTGGAATAGTGCGTGCCCGGCGATTTTGCGCCGCGACGCACGCCGTTTGTCCTCGGGAACCCAGTCGAAATTAAGAATATAGGGCTCGGCCCAGGCTGCTTCCGGCCCATCGATCAGGCTGCGAAACACTTGGTGCGCCTCCACGTGCATCGGGAATAGAGCCTCGAGCGGACCTGTTGCCGGCTCCTTCGCTTCGAGGCCGGCCAGCCGACTGGCCCATCTCAGCTCTGCGCTCCAGATGTGGCGCACAAAGCCCAGCACGTTGCCGGTGTTGCCGATATCGCAGCCCACCTCCTGCAGGGCAGGATTGGCCTCAAGATGGTTCCTCCATTGATGCGCCGCCTCATCGTTCCACAACAGCAGTTCACCCAGGCTGATCCCCGATTCATTGCTCATGGTTTTCCTTTCTGGGCAAATCTCCTTAATTACGCCGAACCTCTTCCGATTTTGTAACAAGGTCGCGAACTCAGTCGCACCATAACTGTTACAAGAGTCTCCCGGGACCTTACCCTCAGAACCCCATGGGGTCGCGCTCTGATCACTCTCGATTCGTCCGTGCCTGTCTATTTCTTCAGCGCGCGATGGCCGATATCGCGCCGGTAATACATTCCTTCAAAATCGATCTCCCCCAGTGCCTGGTAGCCGCGAGCCAGCGCCACTTCCAGTGTCCCGCCGCGTGCGCTCACGCCCAGCACGCGCCCGCCAGCTGTTACCAACTGCCCGCCCACTTCTGCCGTTCCCGCGTGGAAAACCACCACCCCTGGAACCCGGGCCGCCGCATCCAGCCCGGTAATGGACTTGCCGGTTTTGTAGATGCCAGGGTAGCCGCCCGAACTGGCAACGACACACGCCGCAGCACCGGGACTCCAGCGCAGCTCGGTTTTGGCCAAGCGGCCATCCACGCATGCCTCAAGCGCGTCTACCAGGTCGCTGTCCAGC
>JASHVU010000027.1 GCA_030044455.1 Acidobacteriaceae bacterium
AGGTGAGCGTGCGCCATCTTTTGTGCGCTGCTTGCATGAAGGGTGGGAAACTACGGACCCGGCCGGAGGGATCAGCGACTTTCAGTCCCGGCTCGTTCTCTTGTTCCCGTCTTTCCTCACTGCGCCCTGGTTTGCTTCACCACATACATTGATGCGTCGGCCGCGCTCAGCACGCTATCCTTGGTGGTGCCGTCAGCCGGATACATGGCAATGCCGATACTCGCTGAGCCCTGCACAAACACTCCTTCGCAATCAAAGAAGTTGTCGAAGCAATGTTCCAGGCGCTGGGCAACCTCCTCGGCAGCAGCGCGATTGCGCACATCCTGAATCAGCACGGCAAATTCGTCGCCGCCCAGCCGTGCCAGCAGGTCGCCGGGCCGTAGTTGATGCTTCATGCGTGAGGCCACCTGTTGCAGGTAAAGGTCGCCGATGCGATGGCCGTATCCGTCATTCACCTGCTTGAATTCGTTCAGATCGACATACAGCAAGCCGAAGACGCCGGCCGACTGGCGCGCGGTAATGATCGCATTATCCAGATGGCGATCGAACGAGAAGCGGTTCTCAACGTCGGTGAGCAGGTCGAACTCTGAACGGTGCACAAGATCGGCATAGAGGTGCGAAGTTTCCATCGCCAAAGTGGCCAGCCCGGCCGCCTGAGTCAGGGCCTCGGTCTCATCGTGGCTGGGCTTGCTGTGGCTGTCGAACACAGCAAAGATGGTTCCCAGGTGGGTGCCCGAGCGGCCCACAGCCAAATGTTGAGCTACGCGAAATCCGGTTCTACCCGCGCCCGACAAATGGTTTCCGAGAGTCGCTCCATCCTGCACCTCAATCCAGCATGGAGCGCCGCGCAGGCGGGTGGAAACCAGCTCGGTGATGCTCTCCAGGATCTCAGCCAGAGGTCTTGAGTTGTTGATGTTTTCGAGAATTTTGCCGCGGCGGCGTTCGATGTAGGCCATCGTGGCATTGTGGCGGCGCGCTTTTCGCTCGGTCCACACCACTCTGAGTCCGAAGACAAAGACAACCAGGATCAGAACCTCAACCAGTCTGCTCAGGTTGCTCACATTCAACCAGCCAGGTTCGGCCACCACCACAATGTCATCGTACGAGCGCAACAGTACGTCGAAGCCTACCGGCCCTTCAAACGGATTCGAGCCATATGAAACCGACGAGATGCCGGTGACGCGCACCGTTGCGCCCGCCGGGATCTGCTTCATTGGCGGGAGAGGCAGATTCAGGTCCTGTTCGGGATGGCCATAGCGAACGGAGAAGACATGTCCGCCGCTGGAGAGGACGTATTCGTCCTCCGGGCCTTCACGCGACTGTTTCACTACCTGTCCCTCAATCGAAATCAAATCGAAGGCGTTCGTGCCTGAAGACAATTGGTCCCACCCAATCGCCGCCGGGGCAACGGGCGCACGAGAATGACTGTCTTCAACTTCAGCATGGGTCAGCGTCAGCAGGCTATTGCGGACGTCAGGAAACCCCGAGGCTGTCGCTTTGTCGCCGATAGCCATCGGCTTGGTTTCCCTGGTCTCAATCCACAGGCTCTTGGCGCCGTTTTGCAGCACCACCGCCGATCCGGGCAGATAGTAGGTAATGGTTCCTTCCACTCGCACGCGTTCCGTCTGGTCATTTACGAAAGCGTGCTCAAGAATCTCGTCCATCGGGGTGAAGGGAAGAGAATCACGGCTACTGGCAGCAGGCTTCAGAATCTTCAGGTCCGCGATCGTAGGAACTTCGATCACCACTCCCGTCAACTGGTTCTTGCTGTCGAATTTGCCCGATACAGAGCCGGTGACCGAAACCTCTGAGTCAAGCAGCTTCCGTGACATGCTGTCGTCGTGAGTTGCGATGTCAGCGTCAACGTAGCCGCCGTCCACCAGAATTTCAAGGTAGAGATTCACCATCCTGCTGTACGAAACCAGGTTGGCGCTTCGCACCTGTCCGGTGACCGTGACCCGCATGCAGTCAAGGTCGGCGCGAATCAGCTGCCTGTAGTTAGCGATGACCGGCGCAGGCAGCGGACCACGGCCGATTCGCGTAACGCTGTCAGCCACAATGTCGGGGCGGAAGCTGCCACGGGTTATACCTTTCACAAGAACGCGGTCGCCGGGCACCAGATCGAGGGTGACCGGCGCCTGTACGTAGATGGCCAGGCCGCCCTCCTCCACAAACAGGTCCTGATCGCCCTTGCTGTAATAAGCTACCGTCGCTTCAAACGCGACGGGAAGCGACTGGGCGGCCTGCTCGTTGGTGAGTTTGTGAATGGCGGCGAGAGAGGTAATGGTGGCCGGTGCGGCAAAAGCAGCCACAGAGCCAAGCGCCATACAAGCAAAAACAGCAATCCACTCGGACGCAGCCAGGCGTCTGATTCGTGCGATCTGCCTGCGAATTCCGTTCAGATTGCGCATTTGCTTTATGCGGAATTGTCAGCGCACAGGGGTCCCGAATGTCAATGGCAATCTGGGGTAACCGGTGATTGGCTGAACCATCCGCATCGGCCTGGAGGTGGTCACTTTCCGCCCACTATCAAGAGCATAAGGGCGAAACAAAGGTGATTCCATGTTCCTTTAGTGTAAGGCCCTTTTTGATGCATGAGTCTTTTGTGTGAGTTAAGCCGGGAAGTGGCAGCGTTTTGAAGAATATGGAATGGAAGGCAATTGTTCTCAGGCGCCGGGGCGTTGGGGTTCCACCTGAAGCTCGAGACTGCGATGGCGGTCCTTTTTTGCCTTGTACATGGCCGCATCGGCCCCACCCAGCAGGCCATCTTTGCTGGTACCATCCTCAGGAAACATGGCGATTCCGATGCTGGCTGATCCGCGGATTTCGTAGGTTTCGCACTTGAACGGCTCCAGGAAGCAAGCTTCAAGCCGGCACGCTACTACCTCCACGTCGCTGCGCGAGTGGATGCGTGAAACAACCACGGCAAACTCGTCGCCGCCCAGCCGTGCCAGCACGTCTCCGGGGCGCAACTGCCCCTTCATGCGCAGAGCAACCTCATGTAGATACAGGTCTCCGGTGTGATGTCCAAACTGGTCGTTGACCATCTTGAAATCGTTCAGATCGACGTAGAGCAGGCCGAAGACGATGGCTGACTGGCCGGAGGCCTCAATCAGCGTTTCAATATGCTTTTCGAGTGAGAAGCGGTTGTGAATTTCAGTGAGGAGATCGAACTCCGAGCGATGCACAAGGTCGCTGTACAGGCGCGAGGTCTCAATCGCCAGCGTGGCCAGGTCGGATGCCTGCGACAACGCTTGATCCTGATCGTGGTTCGGGCTGCTGCCGGCGTGGAATGCTGCCACGATGGTCCCGAGGTGCGCTCCCGACCGGCCCGTTATTGGGTGCCTGGCCGTTCGCAGTCCGTTCAGGGAATCGCTCGAGAGATAATTGCCGAGCTTGGCTCCGTCTTCGACCTCAATCCAGCATGGGGCGCCCTCCAGGCGAGTGGACACAAGTTCGGTAATCTGTTCCAGGATTTCAGCCAGCGGTTTGGAGTTGTTGATGTCCACAAGAATCCTGCCGCGTCGGCGCTCGATATACGCCATGGTCGCGTTGTGATGGCGGGCTTTGCGCTCGCTCCACGCCACCCGGATGCCGAAGATGAAAATGATGCCGGCCAAAAATTCAACCAGCCGGGTAAGGTTGCGCACGTTGAGCCAACCGGGCCGGGCGACCACCGCGATGTCGTTGAACGACGGCAGCAGGACGTCGAAGCCCACCGGTCCCGCAAACGGGTTTGAGCCATACGACACCGAAGAGACACCGGTGACGCGAACCGTGGCGCCCACCGGAACCTGCTTCATCGGCGGCAGCTCGAGGCCCAGATCTTCGTCGGTGTGCTGATAAAGAACCGAGAAAAGATGGCCGCCGGCGGTGAGCACATACTCATCCTGATATTCTTCCCGGCCTTCCTTCACCACCTGGCCTTCAATCGAAACCAGGTTGAACGCATCCGCGCCTGAAGACAGCTCGTCCCATCCGATTCTTTGCGGCGTGATGGGCGATCGCAGGTGACTGTCTTGCACCATGGCCGCGGTGAGGGTAAGCACGCCGTCGCGGACCGCGGGGTAGCCGGATGCATTTGCCCGGTCGCCGACTTTGAGGGGCTGTTCGTCCCTGGTCTCGATCCACAGGCTCTTGGCGCCGTTCTGCAGCACCACCGCCGCACCTGGAACGTAGTAGGTGATGGTTCCCTCCACCCGCACCTGCTCTGATAGATCCTGATCGTAAGAATGCTCAAGGATTTCGTCCATCGGGGTGAGGGCGAGCGGTTCATGGCCGCTGGGAGCCTGTTTGAGAATCTTCACGTCAGAGATCGCAGGCACTTTCAGAACGATTCCCCTCAATTGGTCTTTGCTGTCGAATTTTCCCGATGCCGAACCGGCCACTTCGACCTCGGTGCCACGCAGTTTCTCGAGCATGCTGCCGTCGCTGCTGTTGACGATGGCGTCGATCGATCCACCGTCCATCAACAACTGCAGATAGATGTTGACCGCCTTCCCGTACGTAACGAGGTCGGCGCTTCTCACCTTTCCGCTGACAGTCACTCGCATGCAGTCGAATTCGCCGCGAACCAGCTGGGTGTAGCCGGCGGGCGCGGGCGCCGGCACCGCTCCGTGGCCGAGAACGGAAATGCTGTCAGCGGCGATTTCGGGGCGATAACTGGCGCGGGTCGTTCCGCGCACCAGCACCCGGTCGCCGGGCGTCAGCGTCAGGTTCTCCGGCGCGTCAGCGTAGATGGCAAAACCACCGTCCTGCACAAAAAGTCCGGTACTGCCCTTGATGTGGTAGGTGACCGTGGCTTCGAAGGCGACAGGAAGAGATTTGGCGGCCTGCGCATTTTCGAGGTGATGAAGAACTTCAATCGAAGTAATCGGCGCCGGCGCCGCGGCAAATGCAATCGGAGCCAGGGCGAGGAACGCGGCCGCAGCAAGCCCCGCGCGCGCAGGGTGGTTGCGTAAGGTCCGTGCGATCTGCCTGCGAATTCCGTACCGATTGCACATACTGTTCATCCGGAATTGTCCGCGCAACAGAGTCTCGAGTGTCAATGGGAATCTGAGATTACCGGTGCCTGGCCGAACCGTCCGTAGCGGCCGGCAGGCGGTCTTTCATAGCCCACTCACCATGAGCATAAAGAAGAAACCGCCGTGATTTCTATGGGCTCTTAGTGAAAAGAACCATGGGTACATGGGTCTCTTCTGTGAATCGTGCCAGGAACAGGCAGTGCTTCACGAGTCTGGAATTGATGGTCATCGTCCCTATGCTCTTGACCGCTGCGATTCCGCGTCGAGCGCGATCGTGCGCCGGCGCACATTTTTGGCCCTGTACATGGCCGCGTCGGCCGCACTCAACAAGCCGTCCTTGGTCGTGCCATCTTCGGGATAGAGCGCAATTCCGATGCTCGCTGATCCCGGAACGATGGGCCCTCCCAGCCTGAAGGCAGCTGCAAAACAGGCTTCCAGCCGCGTCGCCACTTCCACCACCGCGGCGCGGTTTCGCACTTCCGGCACCAGCACGGCGAATTCGTCGCCTCCCAGGCGGGCCAGTGTGTCGCCGGGCCTCAGCTGGCGCTTCATGCGCGCCGCCGCTTCCTGCAGATAGATGTCGCCGGCAAGGTGTCCATAGCGGTCGTTCACCTGCTTGAATTCGTTGAGATCGATGTAGATCAAGCCGAACATTCCGGCCGACTGTTGCGCCCGGCCAATCAGCAGGTCGAGCTTTCGCTCCAGGCTGAAGCGGTTTCTAATGTCGGTGAGTTGATCGAATTCCGAGCGATGGACAAGGTCGGAGTGCAGGTGCGAAGTCTCGATGGCCAGCGAAGCCAGCCCCGCCGAAGACGCCATCGCCGCCTCGACTTCGCAGACGGCCGGAGTGCGACCGACCATGGCCACGAAAAATGACCCAGGTCGAGCGCCGGAATTCGATGGAATCGGGACTTCGACCACTTTCCATGCGGCGTCGTGCACTTTGTCCGGGCGGTTTCCGATTGTGTCCCCTCCGGCCAGCTCGCACCAGCAGGGCAGTCCCTGCAGCTTGAACGAAATCAGTCCCGTAATCTGCTCTAGAATCTCGGCCAGCGGGCGCGAGTTGTTCATGTCTTCGAGAATGCTGCCTCGGCGCTGTTCTATGTGTGCAAGCGCCGCGGTTCTGCGCCGCGTCTGGTGTTCGATAAACCATCCGCGTGCGCCGATTACGACAATTGAAATCAGCAGGACGGCCACCAGATAGAGAAGATGCGTTACATTCAGCCACGGCGGCCGGGCCAGGATCTGAACATCGTCAAACGAACGCATCAGTATATTGAAAGGCACCTCTCCGTTGAAAGGATTGGCGTCGGCCAGCATGCAAATGCCGGTCACTTGAATCCGCGATCCCACCGGAATCAACTCCATGGGTCCGAGCGGAGCCCGGCTCGCGGATCCAGGATGGCGCAGAATCGCCGAGAATAGATGCCCATCTCCCCGCAGCACATATTCGTCCTGCGTGGCTTGCCTAACTTCTGCTATCACCTGTCCCTCGATCGAAACCAGGTCAAAGATGTGGCTTACGCCGTCGTTGCCTCCAGCGGAGAGATCCCTCCAGCGATAGAGCGCAGGCATCACCGGCGCCTTCACCACGTCATCGCGCACTTCACTCTGCGCCAGCGTTAGAAATCCATTCTGAACATCCGGAAACCCGATCGCATCCGCGAGGTCCCCGACCTGCACGTCCGACGCAGATTGCGTGGACACGCGCAGGCTTCGATTGCCGTCCTGCAAAACCACTGACTGGCCGGGTTCGTGGTACGTGACCGTGCCGTGTACGCGCATTCGCTCGGTCGCATCGTGCATTCTCCGCCCCACGATAATTCGATCCATCGGCGTCACCGGGATGGACCACGGATCGATCGTTGCCCGCTTCAACACCCTGATGTCCTTGAGCGATTGAACGTGGAATAACACGCCGGTCTGCTGCATCTTGTTGTCGAAATCCCCGGACGCGACCCCGGTGATTTCAACTTCGGAATCGAGCAATCCCTTCAGGGCGTCTTCGTTGTCGTTGTCCAGCGTGGCCTGCACGTTCTCCCCGTCGACCAGCAGCCGCATATAGGTGACGAATCTGAGAAAGTTTGGGTCCTTGGCCAGGTCCGCCGAGCGGACCCGAGCCTCAACCGTGACCAGACGGCAATCCGTCTCGGCGCGAATCATCTCGTCGAAGGTGGCGTGAACCGGCTCCGGCAACGGCCCGTGAGCCACGACCTTGACGTCGCTGCTCACCACATAGGGTCTGAAACTCGGCCGCAGTTCTCCCCGCACCAGCACCCGGTCGCCGGGGATGAGATCGAGGCTGGTAGTCACCGATACATAGATGGCAGCGTCACCATCCTGAACGAACAGAACCTTCTGATATCCCCTGAAGTAGGTGACGGTGGCTTCAAAGGCCAGCGCAGGGTGACCCTGGGCCACTGCGTTGCTGATGGTATTGATTGCGGCAACCGTCGTGAGCCGGTCCGGCGTCGCAACCGTTGCACAGGCGCCGCACGCCAGCATCGTGGCCAGAAAAAGCATCAGCCTTTTGATACACATACCCTTGCTCATTCTGTATATCGGCAGGATGGATCGATAGTTCAATCGCAAGGGCGTGATTCGGATGGGCGCGGGGTGAGATGCAGATGGAAAGGCGGGAATCTCAGGCCTTGCGCGCCGTCTGCCCCCCATCGCAGCAGCGCTCAGACCGCATCTGCTTGGCCACGTACATGGCCGCGTCAGCGGTGTTCAACAGGCGGTCCCGAGTGACGCCGTCTTCGGGGTATAGCGCGATGCCGATGCTGGCCGACCCGTTGACGGAGCAACCGGCCACCGTGAACGGACCATCGAAACACTGCTCCATCCGCGACGCGATCTCCTCCATGCCGGCGCGGCTGGTCACGTCGCGCACCAGCGCCGCAAACTCGTCCCCGCCCAGCCGTGCCAGGGTGTCGCAGGATCGCAATTGCCCTTTCATCCTTGCTGCGACGGCCTGCAGATACTGGTCTCCGGCCTGGTGGCCGTAACGGTCGTTCACCCGCTTGAAGTGATCGAGATCGACGAAGATCAGGCCGAAAGCGCGCCTCAGTTCGCCAGCCTCTTTGATCAGTTCGTCCAATTCGTTTTCGAACGAGAAGCGATTGCGGACATCGGTCAGCAAATCGAACTCCGACCGGTATCGAAGGTCCGAATACAAGTGGCCGGATTCAATGGCCAGCGCCGCCAGGCCCGCACCCATGATCAGCCCGTCCGGCAGGCTCTTCCGAGAACCCGGCTGCGGTGCGCTACCGGCAAAGATGAATCCATGAGGCGGACCTTGGCGCGAGGGAATCTCGCGCCGCACTCGCGTCAGGTGGAGCCTGTCACCATCGCATCTGCCCAGGTGCGTTCCGTCGGAAAGCTCACAGCAGCACGGCGCCCCGTCCAGTTGAAACGAGACCAGGTCGGTGATCTCGGCGAGGATGGCTGCAATCGGCTCGCCGTTGTTGATGTCCTCAAGAATCCGGCTGCGCCGCCGCTCCACATTGGCTTCGGACTCGATGCGGCGGGCCAACGCACGGGTTTGCCGGTGCACCTTGCGCTGCAACATCCATCCCCACGCTCCCACCACCACAATGGCCGCCAGCAGCAGGGTGACAATCTTCGTCAAGTTGCGCACGCTGAGCCATGGAGGCCTGGCGATCACTGCCACGTCGTCGGCTGTCCGCATCAGCACGCCAAAGCTCATCGCGCCGTTGAATGGGTTGCCGTCGTCGAGGATGGCCACGCCGGTCACCTTCACCCGGCTTCCCGGTGCGATCGCCGGCATGAGCGGCGGCGGCTTGACCTGGGGCCACTCGTAAACGAACGGATGCCGCACGGTGGCGCTGAACAGCCGCCGGTTCGAGGAGACGATGTACACGTCCTGCGCCTGCTCGCGCACCTGCGACACCAGCGTTCCCTCGATCGAGACCAGGTCGAAGGCGTGTTTGCTGGCGGCCAGATCGTCCCATGTCACCGGCGCCGGAGTTACCGGCGAGGCCCGCCCCAGCGTCCGGATTGCGCCCAGCTTCAGGGTGAGGAATCCATTGTCGACGAAGGGAATACCGATGGCCTCGGCGCGATCGCCCACTCTCAGCGGATCAAGCTCAGGTGTCAGCACGCGGATACTGCGGCTGCCATTCTCGAGCACCGCCATTTGCAACGGATGGTAGTAAGTCAGTACGCCCTCCACGCGAACCCTTCCCGAATGGTCGGCGTAGCTGAAGGTCTTTAAGACCTTGTCCATCGGAGTCGCCGGAATCGACCAGGGATCGCGCCCGGCAGGGCGCAGCACGCGCACATTCTTGTATGAGGATGCGTGCAGCATCACGCCCGTCTGCTGCATCTTGCCGTCGAAACGCCCCGAAACGATGCCGGTCACCTCTACCCC
>JASHVU010000028.1 GCA_030044455.1 Acidobacteriaceae bacterium
AACGCCATGGCAACTCTGCGTCCGCTCCCCCTCGTTGCACTTGCATGTGCCTTGATGTTTTCAGCCATTTCGTCGGCACAGCAAGCTTCGAATGCCGCCCGCATCATCAACCCCGTCGACGAAAACCAGCTGGTGACGCTAAAGGGCAACGTCAATCCTCAAGCCAACGCGAAGAACGACCGAGGGCCAGTGAGCGATTCCCTTCCCATGGCCGATCTCACACTGCTGCTCAGCCGCACTCCTGAGCAGCAAGCCGCCTTTGACGCCTATGTCCAAAGCGAGTACGACACCGGCTCACCCAACTATCATCATTGGCTCACGCCTGCCCAGATCGGCCAACTCTACGGACCCGCGCAGTCTGACATTGCCACCATCTCGTCCTGGCTCGCCGGCAAAGGGTTCGCCGTTACCCATGTGGCCCCCGACCGCATGTCCATCAGCTTCAGTGGCACCGCCGGCCAGGTTCGAAGCACCTTTCACACTGAGATCCACAATCTACAAGTCAATGGCAAGCCGCACATCGCCAATATGAGCGATCCGCAGATTCCCGAGGCCATCTCGCCAGTGGTCTCAGGCCTCAAAGGCCTGCAAAACTTCCTGCCTCGTCCGCTGCATCACGATGGCAGCCTGGTTCACTTCAACCAGCAGGCGGGCAAATGGCAGCTGCCGACCGTGACTTCAACCAATACCTCGACCGGCAAAACCGGCAGGCCCACGCCGGCCACGCGTCTGCATCCTGAATTCGGTATCAATGTGCCGGGAAATTCGTCGACCGGCGCCAGCGCATATCTCGAAGAGGATGTGACACCTTACGATTTTGCAACCATCTATAACGTGCTGCCGTTGTGGAACGCCAGTACCCCGATCAACGGTACAGGCCAGACGATTGCGATTGACGGAACCAGCGACATTACTTTGAGCGACGTCACCACCTACCGCAGTGCCTTTGGATTGCCCGCGGGCCTGGCGGTCGAAGAGGAAAAAGGCGTCAACGGACTCGACCCGGGAATCTGCACCGACACCACCGGAGCCGACGCCTGCGGACTCAGCGATCTTGAAGAAAACACTCTCGACGTCGAACTATCGGGAGGCGTTGCCACCGGCGCCCAAATTGTGCTGGTCACCTCGGGTTACAACAACCAGACCAATCCGACCAACGATCCCATCTTCGAAGGCGCGCAGTTTGTCGTCGAGAACCACAACAACACATCCTCGAGCGCCACCGCCAGCGAGCAGGCAGTGGCGGGAGCCAGCATCCTGAGCCTGAGTTACGGCGAGTGCGAACTGGGCATGGGCGAGTCAAGCAACGTTGCTTATTACAACCTGTGGCAATCGGCCGCGGCTGAAGGCATCTCAGTCTTTGTGGCCACCGGCGACTCCGGCTCGCCGTCCTGCGACGATGGCGGAGACGAGAATGGCAACCCGTATTCGGCGGAATTTGGACTCACGGTCAACGGCATCGCTTCCACGCCGTTCAATACCGCTGTCGGCGGCACTGATTTTTCGTGGTGCAAACCAACCATAACTGACTCAAACGGTGATCTTGGAGGCTGCCCGACAACCAGCTCATCGGCATCTCCTTACTGGAACGCGACCAACAACACCACAACCGGCGAGAGCGCTACGGGGTATGTTCCTGAAACTCCCTGGAACGATACGTGCGAAAGCCCAATCTGGGCGAATTACCTATTGACGTTCGCCAATGAACTGGTCGGCGCCGGTCTTTCCTCGTCGTCGAACCCCGACGCCGTGTGCAACTGGGTTGAGAACAACTGGTTCAACGTCTACGAAGAATTTGAAGAGAACGACGGCGAGCAGGTTGTGCTGGCCCCATATATTGACACGATCGGCGGCAGCGGCGGCGCGAGCAACTGCGTCGTAAACACTGAAGACACCGATCCCACCGCAGCGGCTTGCACCAGCGGCGCTACCAGCACCGGATCAAGCAACGGCAATATCACACTGGTCGATGATGGGTGGCCGTCACCATCGTGGCAGGTGAGCTCGGGCGTAACCGGAACCAGTAGCCTGACTTCCCGAGCCATTCCCGATGTGAGCTTCTTTGCCGGCGACGGCTCGCTCGACAGCGCCACTCTCATCTGCGTTTCAGATCTGGGCAGCTGCCTCACCTCGTCGACCGTCGGCACCAACCCGGTAACAGTGCAGCCGACGGCGCAGGAGGTGGGTGGAACCTCAGTGGCGACACCTGAGATGGCCGGCGTAATGGCCCTGATCAACCAGAAAGCGAAGGGGGCACAGGGTCTGGCAAATCCGGGGCTTTACGAACTTGCCTCCAAGCAGAACTACTCGGAGTGCAGCGCGGAAACGGTGAAGAACTCAAGCACCAGTTGCTATTACCAGAGCATCGATGAAGGCACCAATACGATGCCCTGCAGCCTGGGAACTGCGGGCGCCGAGGGCGGCGCAATTTACGAGGGAGATGGAGAGTGGGACGTTACAGGTGAGGGGTACACTGCTCCAGCTTCTCCCAATTGCACCGGTCTCAATTCGGGAGATGTGATCGGCACGCTGGTGAGCTCCGGCACAACCCCGGGTTACAATGCAACGGCCGGCTTCAACATGGCCACCGGATTGGGTTCGCTAAACGTGGCCAACGTTGTCAACAATTGGACCTCTGACGCGGGCACGAACACGGCGACCATGACTATCACTACTACACCTGCGGCCTCTTCGGGCACAATCACCCTGGCCTCAGGTGTAAGCCTAGTAATTGCGGCAACGGTGACAGGTTCCGATGGCACCGCTACTGGCACGATTACGGCGGAGGGCACCGGAATTAATGGAACTCTATCGAACGGCGCGGCCAGCATCACGATCCCGGCTGGAACCCTGGCGCCGGGCACCGACACACTGACCATCACGTATAGCGGCGATTCGAACTACGCCTCCACCAGTCAAACGCTGACGGTGAACGCCGCGGCGGCAGTTGCGACGGTCACCGTGTCAGCGCCCGCATCGGGAAATGTCGCAAACGCGGTGAGCGTGAGTGTAGGTGTGACCGGACCAGGCTCTACCCAGCCGACTGGAACGGTAACTCTGACCGGTGGCACATACAGTTCAACCGCCGCTACGCTCTCGAGCAATGGCACTGCGAGTTTCACTATACCCGCCGGCGACCTGCCCACAGGCACCGACACGCTAACTGCGAACTATAGCGGCGACAGCAACTACGGTTCGGCTACAGGAACTACGACGATCGTGATGGTCAATACAACGCTTCTAACGCCGACCATCAAGGTGACCGCGTCTCCTTCTACCGGCACTGACACCAGCCAGACCCTGACCTTGAATGTAACGGTGAGCGGAACGGGCGGCACGCTGCCGAGCGGAACCGTGACCGTGACTTCGAGTGCCGCTACGAGCGGTAGCACGCTCGCGAGCGGAATCAGTGCTCAACTGACCGGGGGCAGCACCACCATCAACATTCCCGCCAACAACCTGAACGCCGGAACTGACACCTTATCCGTCGCTTATTCCGGCGACAGCGTTTACTCGCCGGGCACTGCGGGCACGGTTTCGGTGACGGTCACCCAGTCTTCCTATAGTCTGTCGGCTGCGGCAGCTTCGCCGGCGTCCGTCTCGCCCGGCAGCTCGGCGACTTCAACCATCACTGGCGCGGCCAGCAGCACCTACTACGCGGGCACTGTGGCGCTGAGCTGCTCCATAACTTCTTCGCCTACTGGCGCGGTCAACCTTCCCACCTGCTCTGTGTCCGGGTCGATTGTATATCCGGGAGGGTCGTCAGACACGCCCACCGGAACCGGTACCGCGACCGTGACAACTTTCTCGAACTCATCCGCTATGCTGAACTCCCATCCGTTCAAAGTTCTTTACGGAGCGGGCGGCACGGTGCTTGCATTCGTCGTCTTCCTGGGTATCCCCGCACGGCGCAAGAACTGGCGGGCGTTGCTTGGCGCAATCGTGCTGCTTGCCGGGCTTGGAACGCTCTCGGCGTGCGGCGGAGGCGGCGGCGGCACGACCACGAGCACCGCAACCAGCCCGGGCAGCTACACCTTCACGGTAACCGGCACGGGCAACGATGCAGCCAGCACCCAGGCGAGCACCACCTTCACCTTGACGGTCAACTAACCAACCGGTTGCCCCATCCTTTCGACTTCAATTGGCGAAGGGGTGGGATACCATCGAAGCGAGCTTCAATACCAATCG
>JASHVU010000352.1 GCA_030044455.1 Acidobacteriaceae bacterium
AGCCATCGGCCCCTCCAGTCGCCGGGCAAGTTCTTCGAGCGCTGCTGCCTCGGTGCGTACCAGCGACGCTGGATAAAACGCTTCTTCATCGTGCTTCGAAATCATCGGTTTCTGATGGTAACAGGTTAAGGGCAGGTAACTGGGAGCAGAAGCCAATAGCCAGCAACCGATAGCTCCAAGCTCCCGGATTTCAACCATAACTTACGACCCACGACTCATGGGTAATTGGCGAATGCATTTTCTGAGTAGCTGTAGCCCGGAACCGGGTGCCTGAGTCGACGTGACTGCCTGGGCGCGGCGACCTTGGGATGAAATGGAAAGGACAAAGTAACTCAGAAAATGCCGTAACTCCGCCAGCCCCTCTCCCCCCAACTGCTTTTGCAGTTAATCTTCCCCTTTTGGTGCACAATCTTTACAGGCTGCAGAAGAACCCGTCGTCGACTGCAGTTTTGAAAGGGCGAGCGCTTGCTGGTACTGATAAAGCCGGCAAAGAGCCTTCGGGGTTTTTGCCCCTGAGGAAAGCTTCTGGGAATTTCGCCGGGCGATATCTTGAGCCTTTCATTTTCAATAATCCGCAGTTTAAGACAAGTAATTTCTAAAACTTATGGACATTTCCTCGGTCATCTCGCAGAAGAATAACGGCGCTTTCAACAGAGTTCACTGGGTAGGGTAGGGATACGCAATTGCGGATGCGACGGTCACGCTCCCGCAGGGCTCATGTTCCCGGCCTATCCACGTCCTAAGCGCCGAATTCGCAGCCACTTGGCTACGCCCAGCGTAAGCAGCATTCCGCCGAAGGGCACGCAGGCCAGAACCACAATAAGCGCAAACCAGCCTGTGTTGGTGCTGGCCCCGGTGTGAGAATAGCCGCCCAGCACCGTCATAAGCAGAATGCCGGCCACAACGCCCGCGCCAACAATTGACCCGCCCCATTGTAAAAGCTGCCGGGTGCCATCGTCGGGCATGCGGTTCGGAGCGGCTTCCGCTCGGGCCCCTGACTTGCCATCTCGTTCGGCAACTTCTTCGGATTGACTCGTGCTTCTTTGCGCCATTGTCTTAATAGCCAAGCGCCAGCCTCAGCATCATGTAGGTCACAACGCCGGTGACTGATACATAAAGCCACAGCGGAAACGTCCAGCGTGCCACTTTGCGGTGCTGCGGAATGCGCCCGGTGAGCGAGAAGAAGAATGTGACCAGCACCAGCGGCAGCGCCACCGTGGCCAGAATAATGTGGCTCGCCAGCAGCGGCAGGTAGAACATGCGTCCGGCCGCATGCAGTGGGTAACGCACGTCTCCATGCAGCGCATGGTGCAGAATGTACCCCGCCAGGAAGAGCGTCGAGAACACAAACGCCGTGATCATGGCAGCGCGATGCTGCTTGATGCGTTTGGCGCGGATAAATGTGTAACCGATCAGCAGCGAGACCGCGGCCAGTCCGTTCATCACCGCATCCAGAGCCGGCAAAAATGCGTACTGCGCACTCGTTGCCGCGGCCGGGTGGACGTAGATGAGCCAGAACAGAAACAGCGTGGCTGCGACGCTGATGGCCAGAATCGCGGCAATTGCGCCGCCTGTGCCCGGCCGCGGTTTCGAAGTTGTCGTTGCTACCGTCATAAGTCAGTTAGCGGCATGTGATGAAAGTCAAAATCGCTGAGAGCCATCCCTCAGGGGCTAAAGCCCGGCGCATTGTTTTAACCGTATTCGGCACCGCTGAAGTGATGCCCTGATTCGAAACCTTCAGATTCGGATTCGTCAGACATTACCTAAAGCTCCCCGCGCATTACTAGTTGTTTTATGGCATGGCTAAAGCCGTGCCCTCTCAAAATGCCGCTTTCGTTACGGATCGTTAATGCTTTCCTACCGCGCAGACCATCAACGCCGTAAACAGGAGCGGCAGGTAAAGCACGCTCACTTTGAGCAGATCGCGAGCCAGTTTGCGGCTCTCGTCTTCGCTGCGCGCCTTCAAGATCTGTGCAAACCGCACCGTGTAACCCAGGTAAACCAGCCCCAGCACCGTTGCCGTAATTGCGTAACTTGTGCCTACCATGCCCAGCCACCATGGAGCAAGGCTCACCGGAATCATCAGCACCGCGTAAAACAGCGCCTCAACCACGGTCGACCAGCCGTCGGGCTGCACCACCGGCAGCATGCGAATGTTGGCTCGTGCGTAGTCGTCGCGATACAGCCACGCGATCGACATGAAGTGCGGGAACTGCCACACAAAGAGGATGCCGAACAGCGCCACGGCCGGCCACTCGATCTGCGGTCGCGCCGCAGTCCAACCCAGCATGGGACCCATCGCCCCTGGAAATGCGCCAATAAATGTGGCCAGGGTGGTGACGCGCTTGAGCGGCGTGTAGATGGCCACATAGGTAAACGCGGTGAGCAGCGCCAGCGAAACCGTGAGCATGGTGGTATACATCAGCAGCCAGTACGCGCCCGCGGCGAGCGCGCCCAGGCCCGCGGCAAGGCCCACCCACAGCGGGAACCTGCCTGACGCCAGCGGCCGGTCCGCGGTACGAATCATCTTTGCGTCGCTTGTGCGCTCCAGCACCTGGTTCAGTGCGCCGGCTCCGGCTGAAACCAGCCCGATCCCAATCAAGGTATCGATCAATCCGCGCTGCATGCTGGTGACGCCCGAGGCCAGCGAGCCCAGGTAGTAGCCCCCCCATCCGGTCACCAGCACCAGCCCCACCACCCTAACCTTGAACAGCTCGCGCAGGTCATGGATAAACATGGCCGTGGCCCCCGCGCGCGGTGCATGCAACGTGTGCGTGTGTGCGGCGGACTGGCCGGACCCAAGCGATTCGGAATCGACAGCGGTGGCGGCCATGGGTAGCGGGTGGGCGGCTTGTGGTGCGGGGGTCATCGGGAATGGGCCGACTGGACGCAATCGAGAGGGGATTGAGATGCGCGAACGGCCTTTATCGATCATACCAAGTCAGATTCCCGGCTCGCGTGGTTGGGTGCGCCGGAATTTACGCTGCCGGATCTGAGCGGCGCAGAGTAAACACGCTGATCTCAGGCGGGCAATTGAATCGAAAAGGAACACCGACCGTTCCCAGTCCGCGGTTCACGTACAGTTGCATCTTTCCGAACCGGAACCACCCCTCAACATACTTCCGGCCAAGCGGAGGAAGATTGATGGGGCCAATCAGCGGTACCCGCACCTGTCCTCCGTGCGTGTGTCCGCTCAGCATGAGCGCCACAGCCTGCGCCGCATGCATCGCCACCTCATCGGCAAAGTCCGGCTCGTGACAGAGCAGGATCACGGGCTCCTCCGCGATACCGCGAATGCGCTCGGGGATTGCCAGATCGATGCGCGGATGGCTCTCGGCGGCGTCGTCCAATCCGGCAAGCCAGATTCTGCCTCCGGCGCGCTCCAGCGGCGTGCAGGCGTTCACAAGCACCGGAATGCCGTTATAATTGAGTGCCGTTCGTACCACTTTCGATCCAATCAGCACGTCGTGATTGCCGAGAACCGCGTAGCGTTGCGGACATTTAAGATCGCGCAGGATATTGGCACATTGCCAGGCCGCGCCCACGGTAAAGCGCCTTGATGTCATTCCGTCGGTGATGAAGTCCCCGGTCAGAAAAACGTAATCGAGATTCAAATCGTTAACCACTTTGACGGCGTGTTCCAGGAACAACGGCTCGGTGTATTCGTCAAGATGAATGTCGCTGAGCTGCGCAATCCGCGCGCCTTCAAATGCAGACGGCAGGCCCTCAATCGCAACCACATGATGCGAAACGTCGATGAAATGGCGTTCGATTTCGCCTGCGTAGACCGCCAGGCCCGCGGCAGCAATGAGGCCGCCTTTCAGGAATATTCGCCGCGTGATAGGCCGTGGAGGGGAAATTTGCGCAACCGCCATTCTTTTATGGTAATTGAAGCGTTGGCAAGAGGCGAATTGTAGAAACGAGGAAGGCCTGCCCCGTTTTGAAGGCACTCAGCCCCTGCTCTAGTGCGTTGCGCTTTGATCCGGCTCCGTCTCTTCTTCGCCCAGCGGATCGTTATCGCGGTCCGTCACTTCGGCCAGCGCCGCCAGCCGCGCCGCAATCGCCGGATTCCATGCATTCGCGGGGGCGCGCCAGCTCCAGTTGCCGGCGGGAACCGACGGCGTGTTCATGCGCGCCTTCGAGCCCAGCTCCAGCAGATCCTGGGCGGGAATCACCACCATCTGGGCCACGCTGGTCTGGGCCGCGCGAATCAATGACCAGACCGGGTTCGGCCAGGCCGTATTGGTGCTGACCGGGCCGGCGTAGGCCACGATCGCGGCACGCTCGGTCTCGTTTGCGGTCTCCAACCAGCCCCGCGTGGTGTCGTTGTCGTGCGTGCCGGTGTAAGCGACCGTGTCGGACGTGTAGCGGTGCGGCAAGTGCGGATGCGCTCCTTTGTCTGAGAATCCGAACTGCATCACTTTCATTCCTGGCATTCCCGTCGCCTGGCGCAGCGCATCGACCTCGGGAGTAATCAGGCCGAGGTCTTCTGCTACCAGCGGCAGCGGGCCCAATGCACCTTCGAGCGCAATGAACAAATCTTTACCCGGACCCTTCACCCACTTCCCATTCACCGCCGTCTCTTCTTCGGCAGGAATTGCCCAGTAGGCCTCGAAGCCGCGAAAGTGATCGAGCCGCAAAATGTCATAGAGCTCGGTGGCGCGGCGCATGCGATCGATCCACCAGTCGAAGCCACGCTCTTTCAGCGCATCCCACCGGTACAGCGGATTTCCCCAACGCTGGCCCGTCTCTGAAAAATAGTCGGGAGGCACGCCGGCCACTCGAATCGGGTTCAGCTTCTCATCCAGCTCAAAGAGCTCGGGGTGAACCCAGGCGTCGGCTGAATCCATATTCACAAAGATGGCAATATCGCCCATGATCCTGATTCCGTGCGGTTCGGCAGCTTCGCGCAGGTCGTCCCACTGCAGCGAGAACGCAAACTGCAGCACCTGCTCCTCAACCAACGCCCGGCTGTGCGCCGCGCCGAATTCATCAAGCGCTTTGGGGTCGCGGCGCTTGAACGGCTCGGGCCAATCGTTCCATGCGCCGGTCTTGAATTCGCGCCGCAGCACTGCGTAGAATGCGTAGTCGTTCAGCCACGCCGCCTCATCGCGGCAGAATTGTTCAAACTCGTCCCATTGCACGGCGGTCTTATCATCGTCGAGCGCATGGTCGATAAAGTTTCGGGCAGCCTCGTAGAGCAGCGGGAGCTTCCGCTCTTCGGCGCCGTCGAAGTCCGTTGCACCACCCGCAGGACCCAGCGTGCCCAGGCGGTCCACGGAGATCCAGCCCCAGTCGCGCAACACCTCAAGGCTGATGAGAAAGGGATTGCCGGCGAAGGCCGACGCCGCCGCGTACGGTGAGTTGCCATAGCCTGTGGGCTGGAGCGGCAGCACCTGCCAGATATGCTGCCTGGCCGCGGCCATAAAGCTTACAAACTCATGGGCCGCCGGCCCAAGGTCGCCGATGGGGCCCGACGAGGGCAGGGAACTGACGTGGAGAAGAACTCCGGCAGAACGCTTGAATTGCATAGATTCATTATCGGCGGTCAGTGCGCCCCATCCGGAATTCGTAGTGCCAGGCTCCCCGGGCCCCCGGCGAGTGATTTTTGTGGTCCTGGTCGCTGGGTGGTAGCCCGGTTGTCGTACGGGCGTTCCGCCCGTACATTGACTGTGACCCATATCCCAGAATCACCCGCATCCACCTTCTATAATCCCTGTGTCCGCCAAAACCACTGTGGAGAGATTCCAAAGAAAGTCCAGGTGAGTCCGTTGAAATTTGTTGATTGCAGTCCTTTTGTCTTTGCGGCGTTAGCGCTTTCCATGCTCTCTTTCGCAACGCCGTCTCACGCCGCTTCCAGCGCAATTCCTGCTCCCCTGGTCCTGGACTCTGGCTGGCAGTTGCAAGATGTGGCCAAGGCGCCCGAGCCTGGCGCGCAGATTGCCACGGCCGCCTACAAGCCAGGCGGTTGGTACACGGCCACGGTGCCGGGCACGGTGCTCACCACGCTGGTCAACAACCACGTTTACCCTGAGCCGCTCTATGGCGAAAATGATCGGCCCGAGATTATCCCCGAATCGCTCGTCCACACATCGTACTGGTATCGCACTGTTGTCAAAATCCCCGGCGACTACAAGAATCGTCACGTCTGGCTCAACTTCGACGGCATCAACTATTCGGCCACGGTCTGGGTAAACGGAACGCAGGTGGGATCGATCAAGGGCGCGTTTATTCGCGGCAATTTCGACATCTCCACGCTGGTGCAGCCGGGCAAAAAGGCTGTGATTGCCGTGCTTATAACTCCACAGCCCCACCCCGGGGTTCCTCACGAGCACACGGTCCGCGACGGTATCGGCGCCAATGGCGGCATCAGCGCTATCGACGGACCCACGTTTCTTTGCACCATCGGCTGGGATTGGCTGCCCGCCATTCACGACCGCGATTCCGGAATCTGGCAAAAGGTCTATCTTTCGGCCTCGGGTCCGGTGCTCGTCAAGAATCCGCTTGTCACCACCGATCTTCCACTGCCCAGGACCGACTCCTCTGACGTTTCTGTGCAAGCCACCATTGAGAACTTCACAGGCCAGCCCGTGAAAGGAGTTCTTCAAGGAACCATTGGAGACGGGACGAGCGGGGACATCAAATTCGAACAGCCTGTCGAACTGGCCGCGCACGCAACCCAACAGGTCACCTTCAATTCCGGCAACACAGCTGCACTGCACATCGTCAATCCGCGTCTCTGGTGGCCGAACGGATACGGACCGCAGAATCTCTATCACCTGCATCTCGAATTCGTCGCCGACCGCCATACTTCCGATGTCGACGACCTCGACTTCGGCATTCGCAAAATCTCCTACTCGGTTCCCGGCACAGATACGCTCACCATCTCGGTCAACGGCGTGCCGGTCTTCATTCGCGGCGGAGACTGGGGCCTCGACGAGGGCCTCAAGCGCATTCCGCTGGACCGCATGGAGGCCGAAATCCGCTACCACAAGCTGGCCAATCTCAACCTGATTCGCAATTGGGTGGGGCAAAGCACCAGCGAGCAGTTCTATGAGCTCTGCGACAAATACGGCATCATGGTGTGGGACGAGTTTTTCCAGCCCAACCCCGGCGATGGGCCCAACCCCACTGACATTGACACCTACATTGCCAACGTGCGCGACAAGGTGCTGCGCTTCCGCAATCATCCCTCTATCATTTTGTGGTGCGCACGCAACGAGGGTTTCCCTCCGCCTGAAATTGATGCCGCGTTGCGCAAAGTGCTGGCCGAGCTTGAACCCACGCGCCGCTATCAGCCCAGCTCTACCGATGGCGCGGGCGTGCGTTCCGGCGGACCTTATGCATGGCGTGCGCCGCGCGCGTTTTACAAGATTACCGACGACTACTTCAAGACTGAAACCGGCTCCATCAGTGTGCCCACGCTCGAATCAATCCACGGCATGATGCCGAAAAAAGACTGGGACAGTATCAACGACGACTGGGCCGAGCATGACTTTGCCCGCGGCAACTCCGGCGCGCAGAACTACCCCACTGAGATTGCCGCGCGCTACGGTGCATTTCGCAATCTGGCCGACTTTGTCCGTAAGGCGCAGATGGCAAACTACGAGGCCTATCGCGCCATGTACGAGGGCCGCAATGCAGTCATGTTCCATCCCACCACGGCCGTCATCACCTGGATGAGCAACCCTGCGCAGCCCAGCTTCGTTTGGCAGATCTA
>JASHVU010000353.1 GCA_030044455.1 Acidobacteriaceae bacterium
CGAGCTGATCGTTCCCTACCGGAAAAACAACCAGGAGAGGAGACACGAGGATGGCCGGAAATTGCGGCGTTACAAAAGACGGTGGAAGATCGAACGAACCAACGCGTGGCTCGGACAGTTTCGACGCATATTGGTCCGCCACGACCATCTGCTCACCGTTTACATGGCCTTCTTCCATCTCGCCTGCCTCTGGATCACACTACGGAAATGTTTTTGAAACAAGCTCTAGTTCCTTTTTCCTCCGCTCCATTAGTTCCCCTTCATTCCGCTCTTGACATCCAGATGCGCGGGTTTCAGTTTAGTTTTTCTAATTTGAACCGCAATCGCCATACGTTGATCCATCCGGACCGGTCATCGGACATAGCGGCGGCGCAACTCCTTTCAAAAATACATTCCGATGACAATGCAGTGACAAGCTGTTTCATGCAGTGAGCTAGATTTCGTTCAGTGTTTTCTTTTGCACGACAGAAAAAACAAACAACAAAGGAAAATTATGAATAACAAATTCGATCAACTGGCCAAAGCTTTGGCTCAGTCTGTCACGCGGCGGCAAGCCTTCGGGCGATTCGGACTCGGCTTGGCCGGAATGGCTCTGGCCGCTATCGGGCTGCCCAGCAAGGCGAAAGCCTATACGTGTATACCAACCGGGGAGTCATGCGCCTATGGCCACTGCATCGAGTGCTGCAGTTGCCAATTCGTGTGCAACGGTCCCGGCCATACGGACTGCATCTGCACAGCGTAATTTGAAACCGCACCGAAAAGGGATAGGGAGTTTTCCCCGTCCGCGAGGGCGGGGAAAACAGCACGTTGCAGCGCATGTGCTCCCCAATGGCGCTAAGGATTGGTGCCTGCGCCGATGGGGGAAGTCACGGACAACCAACAAAGAATCATGGGCCACTTTTTTATCCCCGGTCTCATCATTGCCTTGACTGCGATTCTGGGTTGCCTCGGGCTGTCCTGGCAATTGCTGCGGCAAAATGGCCGGATAGTGCTACGGCTGGAGGAATTGGAAAAGCGGCTGGAGGAGTTCGACGAACCACAGGCCGGATCGTCGGTCTCAACCAGTGGCGAACAGGACCGCGCGAATCGCTTCAGCAACCGTTCGCTGGCCCGGAGCAAAATCAAGCGCGACGGTCTGAAGGCAGGCGCACAGGCTCCCGATTTTCAGTTGCCACGCCTTGATGGTTCGGGTGAATTGGCCCTGTCGGAGCTTCGCGGCAGGCGCGTGCTCATCGCCTTTTCCAGCCCGAGCTGCGGGCCGTGCAACGCTCTGGCGCCCAAGTTGGAGAAATTCCACCGCAAGCGACCGGACGTTGAGGTGATTATGATCGGCAAGGGCGATCCCGCCGAAAACCTGGCCAAGGTGAATGAGCATGGATTGAGCTTTCCGGTAGTCCTACAACAGGGCTGGGAAATCTCGCGGCGTTACGCCATTTTCGCTACGCCTGTCGCCTACCTGATAGACCAAAATGGTATCCTTGCCCATGATGTGGCTGTAGGCGTCGATAACATCCAGGACTTGCTGGCCGGTATTCCCAGAGCGAAAGAGCAAATGGTTCCCTGACGCGCCCCTTGCTCGAACTGGCCTGCAATAGGTTGCATCATACTTTAAGGGTACGGTTTGATCCGGAAACGGATCTGGGCTACGGTGAAGCCGATTTGAAGTAGCTGGAGCTGAGAGGCTAGTTCTCTGCCACTTTCATAGGTTCCACACTGACTGCCTTGTATTTCACCTTGCGCTCTTTGCCGGATAGCTCTGGAACGATGATGAAGAGCGCATTGCCGTCTATCTCGGCTTCATACTGGCCCGGTTGAAGATAGAGGCATTGCCTGTATCCCTGCTGGCACCAAAGCATCACTTGGCGACCGTCGGGCAGCAGAGCACTCACATTCTCCTGCTCAATCTCTCGTGTGACTGTTCGCGGTGGAGTATCTGCCGTCGACGTCATTGAGCAATTTGTGTTGGAATTCGCCGTAGTATTGGCCGTTCCGTAGCCGGATGAAGTTTCATTGGCGTTACCGATTGTGCTGCAGTTGATTTGTGAAGTTCCTTGACGCCCGGGAACGACGATGCTTCGCTGGTAGGTGCTGGCCTGTGACCCGAGAACTTGTATCTTGATTGTGGGCTTGTCTTTGGCGTAGGCCGGGGCTAGGACGAAGAGAGCACAAAGAAGCGCTACTTGCGATGATCGCATGACTTCCACCCCTTAGTTGGGATATGGCCGATGATCCATTCTTGATCCCTGCGAACCGACCCGCCAATACCCGAATCAGGGTAGCAATCGCTCTTTAGTCTTACCGGTGGCTGCCGATCGCGTATCGGAGTCCCCTTTGCAGCCAAGCACCGTGCAGAAATCCCTCCCGTGATCGAGGAAAAGCGCCGTCAGCGTGCCACTATCGGCGGTGTAGGAAAGACACCCTCGAGAGAAGCATGACCTCCTCGGCCGTGGCGAATCGATGATCGTCATGGTCCTTTTTATGTTGTCCATGAGATGACGTGAGGAGCATCCGTCCCGGGGATAACCTAGGTCTACCGACCTTGCATCAAAGCCAGTCAAAGGAACGAGTCTTTCATACCAATACTTATCCGCCGTGCCCTCTCCTAATCTCACTGGCCGCTTACGCGAGACAATCAAGAGCCTTGAGGAAAAAACCGGGATCATGCCAGATGACCCGGCTTTCGTCGATTTGAAGCGCCAAGTGCTTTTGAAAATCGCGAACCTTGAGGCCGAAGAGGATTCATTGCTGGAAACCTCACCGGAAGATTCCAACAAGGCGAAACATCGCTTTGCAGAGGGCGTCACATCCAATGGGTACATCATTGGGGCAAGATGTGTGCGCTGTGGACAGATCGTTCTCTTTGAAGACTTGAAAATCCCCGAACCGATGCAGGCTCAGGAATGTCCGCGAAGCGGATCGGATACAGAAACTTCACCGAAATCCTAACCGCAGTGCGCCGGTCTGTTTCCACGTGCGGACGCTACGGCAGACGGGCCGACAAGCCGCGTATAGTTGAGTGGTTCCACACTCACAATGCAGGTGTGTTCGATGGTGCTCTAGTCGAGGATTTGCTCAGCAATTCACCGACCTTGGCGATGTGTAAGCATCTCTTGGTCGAATGCTTCCTTTTCCGATTGAGAGATGTGGCCGTAGGATGCCTTGCGCAGGGCTTCGGATTGCTGTCCGTAGAGATCAGAAAGCTCCATAAGAAGCTGCCTAGCCACATCTCCTAGTGAGTGCATTGATCCCATTTAACGGGTATTTGTGCACGTTGTCCCTAATAGGTTGGCAGAGTGTGAACCGCTGAAGCACTTCTTTTCGAGAAAATATCGCCCTAAAGAGGGAATGAGCACCAGCAATGTTAGTATGCTCTTGTCAGGCCTCCCAATGAGCCACCCGCATTCGACTCATCCGGAGTTCCGGATTATGGCTCCCAACATTCGGAAGGTCGGATGCTCCATAACGCTGTCGCAAAGAGATAGAACAGCTTTGGA
>JASHVU010000354.1 GCA_030044455.1 Acidobacteriaceae bacterium
AATCTCCAACAACCACCTGGGCGAGTTACTGTGAGCGCGAGAGATTGTTTGGGTACAACAATTAAGCCTCACGCCTATGTATTGTTTTTCGAGGCAAGTGCTCGCAATTCGCCTATGGTTTTTTCCGGAAACGCGACTTTCGCTGTAAAGTCCCAACCACGGCGACTGTCGATCGCGCCTCTACTGCGCTCAAGATAGTGCCGAAGCTCCTCGAGTCCGTATTGCTGTGCTAATTCTCTCGCTCTAACGCCGGGCCGCTTTGCCCTCAGCACAAACCATTGTTCTAGGCTCATCCACTTGTCTTGAGCCACTTCCAGAGAATGCTCTCTAAGTAACTTGTCTCGTTTTTCGAGATTGAAGTTTTGGTGATAAATGCCACGGTCCAAGTCTAACGTGATACGGCTAACATTCACATCCTTAGTCGATTCATAAAGGATTCGTTCCCCCGTAATGTCATAGACAATGCAGTCAGGCGTCGCCGAGGAAGTTACAATGTAGTAATGGTGATTAAGCGCGTGAGCCTGAAGTGAGCTGCCGCCTGAATACTCGCTGGGCCATATGACGACCTCGGCTCCCTGCTCTGACAAGCGCCTCCATACCTCGGGAAAATTGGCGTCGAAGCAAGTTGCGATTCCGATGCGACCAAAATCTGCCTCATATACCTCGGCTGCTTCTCCCGGGCTGACAGGCGGATGCGCCGCGTACTCTCCCCAGTACGGGAACAATTTGTTGTAGAGACATGCGACATGTCCCGCGCGATCCAGGAGTACAACCGTATTCAGTCTCTTGCTTGAATCTCGTCGATCAATAGGAACAGCGATATAAGTGCGATGGTTTAAGGCCAACGCGGACATGGCCGTAACCGTTGGACCGTGCAACAACTCTTCGCTTGATGCGTCCTGTCCTCCTCGGCACAACTCGGGTAAGACGATGACATCAGCACCTCGGGATCCTTCCTCATCGACATGTCTTACAATCTGGTCCAAAGACATATCTGCGCCTTGAAACCCGATACTCACGATGCGGACCGGGCGTCCTACAGATGTGGCCGCATCTGCTGCCGGTGTGGCCGCGGCGCTGGCAGTTTCGCCTGTCGCCAGCCTCGCAGCTCCGAGAATCGGCATCGCACCACTCGTGAAAGCTGCCATCCCCATGGTTGCTTTAGTAAGGAATGCGCGTCTTCTCATGCTCATTTACCTCCTGACTAGGCTCTTCGCAGTTCTATTCCCCTTTTACGCTTCCGCTACTTGGAGTTTTAGACTCCAGGCATAGCTACACGGTCTGTTACGAGCTTGCTGTAGATTCTCCGGCAAGGTAATTACGGTCCCCCGTGCCGGATCAAATTTCCAAGGGAGCCTTACATCGGAACCCAGCAGCGCAACGTTCGAAGCAGTAATCGGTCGCACATCCCGTAGAACGACCTCGGTTCCCGGCCATTCGGTCAGGATCGCGTAAACGGTTCGCGAGTCTTTCGATCGCGTGAATCGAACTGTTTCGCCTTGAGACCAAAGTGTGCCCCGGCGCGGGCGAGTGGCATAAATCGCTTCGCCATTGACCTTCAGCCACGCTCCCGCCTCTTTCATTTGACGGATGGCTTCGGAATGAAATTCGCCATTAGCATTGGGGCCAAGGCCAATTTGCAGGCCGCCGCCCTTGGCAACAGTCTCGGCTAGATTGTGCACGATCCATTGGGTGCCTTTGTACTTGGCAGCATCGGGCTCGTACGAGAAATCTGTACCCAGGGGGTAGATTGTCAACCACGGCTTGTCAGATGTCTCCATCGATCCGGGAACCACGCGCTCGGGCGTGTAGTAGTCGCCATAGTTCCCGATCCCGCGCATCCGCAACATCACCTGTGGCTGGAGTTCTCTCATCCTCATCACGGTCTTGCGTAGCTCGGTCCAGACGCGTGGTCCAAGCCACATGTCCAAGCAGAGCATGTCTATCTTTCCGTATTTCGTCAAGAGTTCTACCAGCTGTGCACGATGCCTCTCCATCATGCGGCTTACTTCTGCGCTTGAAGGATCAGGAACGATCACGGCATGACTGCCCAACCTTGATTGCGTCATTTGCAGGTCGACCTGGCTCAACCAATCTTTCGAAGAAGGCACCTGGAATGGATGACATACATAGGGCCTGAAGTCCGCGTCATACCAATCTGGATGAGAAAAGTAGAGGTCTATCTTCAAACCACGCTTGTGCGCAGCATCGCAGAGTTCTTTCACCACATCCCGCCGAAATGGCGTCTCCATAATGGAGTATGCCAAATCGCACGCCTCGATCTTTGGGCCTTTAGCCGCGGTCCAATTGGCCCGGCTCTTCACCCGAGTCCCGGTATCGAACATGCAGAAGCCTTCATGATGTTTGGTGGTGAAAGCGAACATCTTCATGCCGCTTTCCTTGAAAACATCCATCCAGCTCTCGGCATCGAAGCCCACAGGGTTCCACGTTTTGTAAAGGTTGTTGTAGGTTTGACGGTCCTCGAAAGACATACCGAGAAAGGGCCAGGACTCAGCGCCACGATGCCAAATGGAATATATCCCCCAGTGGATCCTGATACCGAACTTCATGTCCTCGAAGGACTCGTAGGCGCTGGGCGAGGCCCAGTGATATCCCGATATAGGTGTTCTTTCGATGTAGGGAACGCTGTCCAGAAGCGATACGGGGAAGCCTCGAAATCTGTCGCTCACCTGCGCAAAGCTCGAATAGGCGGAAGTTGCCGCCAAAGCCGCAGCCGATGCAACAAATTCTCTCCGATTCATGAATATCACTCGGGCCAGAATTGCCTCCCTGCATTCAAATCAAACCGGAACGGGCAAACACGCTTCGCTGGAGCTGAAGAGAGCGCGGCCAAATCATCCGAGAATAAGTGATATATCAAAGCAGGCTCGCTGTCAAGTTTCCTTGGGCCGACCTGAGATTAAACTCTTTGCTTAAATGCACTGGGAATGCGGGACAGGCTAGAGAAATCTTATCGGCAAAGGATGAGAGGCTCTGTTTGTTGCGACTCGTTAGGGCAATATCCGCGCCAGCACGGGCCAAAGCGCGGGCAAAGTACTGCCCAAGGCAGCGGCTCGTGCCCGTGATCAGCGCCACCCTTCCAGATAAATCAAACAGAGAATGAGTCATGAATGCGACCTTTTTCATTAGGGTTGAAGTACCACCTTCAGCAGCCCGGGTTCACGCGCATAGAGGCGGCGGAACCATGCCGCTCCGTCATCCAGTGAGGCAACCGCGGAGAGGAGCGGCTTGACGCGGATCGCGCCGCGCGAAATGAGAGATATACATGCGGGGTACTCGCCTGAAGACGCGCATGATCCCTGTATACGAACCTGCCGCGTCACGGTGGACTGGAGAGCTATTTCCACCCTGGGCGTAACATTTCCAACCAGCGTAACCACGCCGCCTTTGCGCACGGCTTCAATGGCAAGATTGACGGAAGGCAGGATCCCGACGCACTCCAGCGCAATATCCGCTCCCCGGCCCAAGGTGAGAGTTCGAATTTCGGAGATAGGGTCGCAGACGTTTGAATTGAACGTGCAGGTTGCGCCCAGGTTGCGCGCGAGTTCAAGGCGCGAATCGTCCAGGTCGATAACGAAGACTCTGCCGGCTCCTGCCAGCATTGCGGCCTGCAGCGCGAGGAGCCCGATCATCCCGGCTCCGACAACGACGACGGTATCGTCCAACGCCACGGGGGTAAGAGACATGGCGTGAACCGCGACCGAAACGGCTTCTACAAGCGCCGCATGCTCAAACGATATATTGTCCGGAAGCGAATACGTAATGCGCGCAGGAACGGTCACGTATTCGGCAAATGCGCCCATACGGCGGAATTCGGGCGTTGAAGCTCCGATGACTTCCCGATGATCGCACAGATTAACCAGGCCTCGACGGCAGTAGAAGCATCTGCCGCAAAAGACAGTGGAGTCAAACGTAACATGATCGCCTGGACGAAAACCCTTCACCGCGCCGCCTACAGCTTCAACAATTCCCGCGGCTTCATGTCCCATGACAATCGGCGGCAGACGGCGTCCCGTGCTTCCATCGTAGCCGTGCACATCACTTCCGCAGATGCCGCAGGCCTGAACACGAATGAGCAGATCATCCTCACTGGGTTTCGGCTCTTCGAGGTCGACGATATCAAGCTTTTTGTACTCAGAGAGAATGAGCGCCTTCATGGATTCTTCCTGTAATACCGGTGGTAGTCCAAAATAAAAGAAATTGGCTGACAGACGGTCGGACTTTCGGCGGCAAAAGTCACTTTCCTCTATTCGGTTTGATAATATGATATATCAGTAGTGAACACCCCGCAATGTGACATAAGATATCCAACACTTGAGATCCCAAATGCAAGCAATCTTCGCGGAAGACCGTAGAAAGTGGTGGTTGCTCAGTTTCGCGTTTCTTGCGA
>JASHVU010000355.1 GCA_030044455.1 Acidobacteriaceae bacterium
CGGTGATGACCAACCTGCCCACCTGCATGAACTGCCATTCCTTTTCTCCCGACGGCAAAACCATGGGCATCGATCTCGATGGGCCCAAGAATGACAAAGGCCTGTACGCAATTGTGCCGGTGTCGAAGCGGATGGCCATTCGCAACCAGGACACGGTGCGCTGGAGCGCTTTCCAGGAAGACCTGAACGCGAAAACCCAGGCCCCTTCGATCAAACGCTTCGGCTTCATGTCCCAAGTCTCGCCCGACGGTCGCTACGTGGTTACGTCGATCGGCCCCCCCAGGTTAGGCAACAGCCACGACAAAGAGCATCCGGGATTTACGACCGGCATGTCAGAGCGGCTGTTCAGCATCAACTACCACCACCTCGACTTTACCCAGGTCTTTTATCCCACGCGCGGCATTCTGGCCTGGTACGACCGCGAGGAGAAGAAGCTGAAACCCCTGCCGGGGGCCGACGATCCGAACTTTGTTCAGACCAGCGCCTTCTGGTCGCCGGACGGGAAATATCTGATCTTCAGCCGCGCCGAAGCCAGGGATCCATATCCCGCCAATGCGCCCAAGCCAACTTTCGCCGGCGATCCGCGCGAGCCGCAGATTCAGTACGACCTCTACCGCATTCCGTTCAACAATGGCCGCGGCGGCAAGGCGGAGCCGATTGTGGGCGCGTCGCACAATGGCATGAGCAATAACTTCCCCAAAGTGTCGCCGGACGGCAAGTGGATCGTTTTCGTGGAGAACCACAACGGCCTGCTGATGCGGCCTGACAGCAAGCTCTACATTGTGCCCTTCGCAGGCGGCAAGGCGCGGATAATGCGTTGCAATCTGTGGCGGATGAATTCGTGGCACACGTTTTCGCCCAACGGCCGGTGGCTGGCTTTTTCATCGAAGGCGCGCACACCCTACACGCAATTGATGCTGACGCACATCGACGCGCATGGCAACGATTCGCCGGCGATTCTCGTCGAGAACTCCACGGCGGCGAATCGCGCCGTCAATATTCCTGAGTTCGTGAATGTCCCCGGCGACGGTTCTGAGCCCAGTATTGAGAAGATCGATCCACAGGCGACCGAGTTTTATGGCGTGGCCAACGAGGCCTACGAAAAAATGGCAAGCGACCAGATGCCGGAGGCGGTGGACCTCTTCCGCAAGGCGATCGCGCTGGACCCCGATGACCCTTCGGCTCACTTTGCCATGGCTACTGCGTTGAGCAAAGTCGGCCAGGAACATGAGGCGACCGAACAGTACCGCCAGGCCTGCACGCTCGATCCCAACAACGCAGAATGGCTTGCGAGCCTGGCCATGTCGCTGGCTGTGAATGGCGACATGGATGCGGCGATTGAGACCTGGCGCAAGTCTCTTGAGATCGACCCCGCGAACGCCGAAGTGGAATCCATGCTGGGAGCAGCACTGTTTCAGAGCGGCAAGCAACTGGACGGCATCGCCACACTGCGCAAGGCGGTGGAAATGGATCCCAAGTTGGCCGGCGCGCACAAGGAACTGGGATTGTCGCTGTCGCAGATGGGACAGATGGACGAAGCGGTGGATGAGTTGCAGACAGCCGTCGATCTAAAGCCGGATTCAGCCGAGTATCGCTTCAACCTGGGATTCGTTCTCAGCATGCGCGGAGACTTCAGCAAAGCGATCGTTTCATTGAGAGCCGCAATCACCATGAGCGGGGGCAAAGATTGGCGCTTTCTGGCGGTTTTGGCCGGCGCGTACGATAAGTCCGGCCGGCCTGCAGATGCAGTTGAAGCCGCGCAGCAGGCGCTCAACGTGGCGGTTGCGCAGCACGACAGCGAGGCAGCAGCACAACTTCGCGGCGCGCTCGAGCATTTCCAACAGGAGGCAGCGCAACCGCCCAGTCAATAAATAATCCAGATGTCCTGTGTCCCTTACTTTATGGGGGCATGCAAAAAACCTTGGCTCCTTTCAAAAACATCCTCTATTTAAATCGCGCCGCATTCACGACCGACTCCATCATTCATCGTTTTTTTAATGACCTGTTAAACAGGCGTGATGCGGCCGACCCTATGATTTTGCATTGCGCCCCCGCATGACTCAGGAGGTCATGAAAACATGAATACACGCGTTTTGAAGGTGTTTGCCGCAGCGTTGGCGGCAACATTGTCATTCAGTCCACTTGCCGTTCCATTGAAAGCCCAGAACCTCGATCGCAGCCAGGCCATCAATCATCTTCCCGACCCTTTTCATGGTTTTGTACCGGGCAGCATCGTTTTGAGCGGCACAGTCTACGTTGGCAATGCCGACACTGTCACGCCTGGTGAGGTATTGCCGTTCGGCTGTCTGAACACCGGCCCCGTCACGAACCCTAACGCCGCCACTGTCAATGTGCCGCTCCTGCCGCCGTCCACCAGCACCACCGCCGCGACGGTGACCTGCGGGTATGCCAGTGATAACGGCGAATACCCCAATCTCCATGACAGTCACAACGTTTGGAACAACGCCAGTACCGATGGGAGCTTCGGAGTCTCCTCACCCATCGTTCTATGGGACCTGGCCCCCAATGGCTTCGAATTGGGTGAGCTGCGCGTTCCCAGCGGCGAGATCGTGACCAGCTTCAGCTCCAAATCAGAGCTTGCACTGAATCGCTCGGCAGACGGCAGGAGCCTTACCTTCATGGGTTATCGCGGTGGCCCTGGCTGCCCAACGCTCACTCTTGACCCGACCACCAACATCCTCACGCAAGGAACCAACGTAGGCCCCGATTCGCCCACCGCGCCCAACCTGCTCGATGTTTCGGCCTCCAGCACACCTGGCCTCTGTGATCCCACCAATCCCTCGGTCGCAAGCTATGCCGGCGCAATCGGCCCCACCGCTTATTACCGCTCCGTCGCCGAAGTAGACGCCTGGGGCCACATCACATACACCGATGGCGATGCCTACAGCGGTGACAACTCCCGCGCTTCAATCAAGGCCGGCAATGAGCTGTATTACTCGGTTGGAAATGACAACAACGGCGGGCTTTCGAAAAAGCAAATGGGCGAGACGACCCTTGGCTTTAATCTCTCCCACTCTACGGGCGCCGAACTGTTCGTTCCTGGCGCAGCACCGCTCGTCCCGCCCGCCAACAACATGATTTCCTATTTCCTTTTCTCAGGAGACAAGCCGGGTAAGGACACCAACTTCCGCGGTCTTACGATCTTTGACAATACGCTTTATGTTGCCAAGGGAAGCGGCGGCAACGGCATTAATACCGTCTATCAGCTCGGTACTCCGGGGACTCTACCCACTACCGCCAATGCCCCTTCCGGCGGTCTGGTAGACGAACCTGAAACCACCCTTCCCGGATTCCCCAACACCAGCGCCAGCACGGCCAGCCCGGGCGGCGCCTATCCCTTTGGCATTTGGTTCGCCAATCCCACTACTCTTTACGTTTGCGATGAGGGCGACCTGATCTACACGGCGGGCCAGACCATTAACGGACAGGCGAACGTTGCCGACTCCGGTACGCTGGCGACCGCCGGCCTGCAAAAGTGGGTCCTCACCACGCCCTCGGGCGGCAGCCCAACCTGGGTGCGCGAGTATGTCATCCAGAATGGACTCGACCTTGGCGTGCCTTACAGCGTTCCGGATTATCCCGCTTCAATTGAGCCCGCAACCGGCGGCTGCCGCAACATCACCGGCCAAGTCAACTGGGACGGAACCGCCACAATCTATGCGATCACATCCACCATCAGCCAGAACGGCGACAACGGCGCCGATCCCAACAAGCTGGTAGTTGTCACCGATCGCGTCAGCGATTCTCAGCCTGCAACCCACGGCTATCTCGACACGTTCTTTACAGTTCGCTCGGCCCGCGCCGGCGAAGCCTTCCGCGGTGTCGCCTTTGCGCCCGAAGACTTCTCCTTCCGGTAGAGACCGGTAACACCGGCAGCAACTCGTGAGGGCTCCCCGGGCGCAAGGAACTCGGGGAGCCTTTTTGCTGCAGATCGGAGGAAGTGCTCAAGGTGGCGAAATTGGTTGGCAAACACGACCGCGTATTTACGACGCCAGTCATATCTCTCTCAGGCCGAGAGTATTCAGGAGTGCATCGGTTCGCTGCCGCATGACGGCGAACGTTCGTTCAACCTTTTTCGGGATCTCCGCTGCCGCGATCGGTCCGACGTCTTCTACTTCCCAGACCTCAATTCGCTGCCGCTCCGGCTCAATCCAATCCTCGCAGAACCTGAGGTGTTCCGTTTCCATAAATACCAGCACATCGCTTGCGCGCACGAGCATCGCCGTGGTTCGTTGCCAATTCTCTGCGGCATACGATGTGAGTGAGTATTGGGCCAAAATCTCCGCCGCGTAGGTCGAGATCGGCGTGTCGCCGTCCCGTCCGGCCGCGATCCCACTTGAAAGAACATGCATCCCGGCATCGCACCTTGAAGCGCAATACGCCTCGGCGATGCGGCTACGGTAGATGTTACCGGTGCAGATAAAGTGGATTCTCATAACAAGCGTTCGTACAGGATCGCGTCAATGCTGGCTGCGCGAATGGGCTGCCTGTATAACGGCTTCGGCAACTTCTTCCGGAGTAAGAGCGTCTGACGTGATGGAAATATGCGCGGTGCGATAGAGCGGCAAACGGCGCGTGTAGCGGCTTTCGAGGTTGGCGCGATCAGCCAGTACCGGGCGCTCATTCTCTGTGCCGCCGCAACGGACCAGTGTGGTTTCAAGCGCGACTTCGAGGTGCACCAGCAACGTGCCCGCGCCAGTGAGCAGTAACTCGCGCGTTTCAGCGCGCTCAATTGCGCCGCCGCCGAGAGCCAGAACAAGATTGTCGGTCGCGGCAAGTCGGGCGATGGTCGCGTGCTCTATTTCGCGAAAGGCTGCTTCGCCATGGCGCGCAAAGATCTCGGCAATTCTCGATCCGGAGTCGGCCTCGATCACATTGTCGGCGTCGATGAAATGCCATCCCAGCCGCGCAGCCACCAGCGGGCCCACGGTGCTCTTGCCCGAGCCCATAAAGCCGGTAAGCACGATGCGTTGAACGGGCACGGCGGCGTTTCGATGATTGTTGCCAGCCGAGGTCATTGTCCTCAGTATAGGGAAGGAGGCGGTGTTAGCGGAGCTTGTGAGCAGCGTAGTACTATAGTGGCCTTTTCTGACCCCTGACCCTGCTTCACGCAAACACCATTACCATCGCGCCCACGGTGATGAGCGCGCCGCCGACCAGGGCGGCGGAGTTCAGCTTTTCACCCAGCAGGAGCCATGCAAAGACCATCACCAGGGGGACGGAGAGTTTGTCGAGAGGAGCGACGCGCGAGGCAGGCCCCAGCTGCAGCGCGCGAAAGTAGCACAACCACGAAAGCCCGGTGGCCAGGCCCGAAAGTGTGAGATACAGGATCGTCCGCCGGTCAAGCGAGCGGATCTCGCCGTGCTTGCCCAGCGCCAGAGCGATGCCCCACGCAAACACCACTACCACCGTTGTGCGCAGAGCGGTGGCCAGGTTTGAGTCAACGTGCGCCACGCC
>JASHVU010000356.1 GCA_030044455.1 Acidobacteriaceae bacterium
TGGCGGCGTAGTCGGCCATGGCCGCGGCCTCGGCCACAGGGTCCATGGGCAGATGGTCTTTGGCGTCCTTGCAGTTCAGGTCGGTAAGGTTGAGCTGCTTCATAAAGCCGAGCAGTTGCATGCGCGTGAAGTTGCGAAAGGTGTAGCTGGCGAGGCCGAGCTTAATGGGCGAGGGTTTGCCGGTCTCGGGCACGGCCTCGGCTGAAGTGGAAGCCGTTCCGGTGGCAACGCAGGCGGCAGCCATCGCAACGCCGGATTGAATGAAATTGCGACGCGACAAAGTTTGTTTCATAAGTGGAAGATTACTCCTGTTCTAGGATGTAGCGGTCAATGAACGAATCCGCAATTCAATGTGCCACGTGCACAGACATCAGCCGCACCAGGATCACGCCGTGGGGCGGGACTTCGGTAGAAAAGCTGCCGGCAAAGGAACCAAGGTTGTGCTGCCGCCAGAGATCGCGGGCTGTTTGCGGTCCATTTAACCCAAGCTGCTTCCAGTCCGCAGAGATGGAACGTGGCTCGGTGGTAAGGTTGAAAAGTCCGACGGCGACGGAGCCGTCTTCAAGTGGTTTTTCGAGGATGAACTCGTCGTCGGTCTTGCGGATCATCGCTGCCTGTCTCCCGAGCGAATCCTGATCGACATCAATCACCTCGGAGTTGCAAAGTACATTCAGGGTAAATGGGTCGAGTTGGGTCATCTCGCCGGAAAAAATAAGAGGCGCGGCCATCAGAGACCACATGGACATGTAGCTGTATTGTTCTTCGTGGGTCAACGAAGTGAGCCGGCCCGGCAGTTCGATGTTGCGGGCATCGCCGACCGTTCCTATGAGGATGTAATCGGGATCGTTCCATCCGCCGGGACCGGCATTGGCGCTATGGGCGGCATTGGCGAAGCCGACATAATAGAAGCCGGGCAGAGCGTGGCCGGGCTCCAATCCCAGGTCGCCGGTGGTTCGCCAGGAGTTGCCGCCGACCTCGCGTCCCCAGTTCCAAACGTCGCCCATGCCGTACTGGCACATGTTGAGGACGACATCGCGATCGAGGCCGCGGAGGATTCCGCCCATTTCGATATACGGCTTCTTCAGTTCCACAAGCGACTTATCTTTGGCGATATGGTCGTAGGAACACCAATCGTACTTGAGCAGATCGAAGCCCCACGCGGCAATGCGGCGCGCGTCTGCATCTTCGTGCTGATACGAACCCTCAAATCCGGCGCAGGTCAAAGGACCAGGAGAACTATAGATTCCCGCTTTCAGTCCCAGGGAGTGGATATAGGCGGTGAGCGCGGACATGTCAGGAAAACGGGAGTTGGGGAGAATGTTGCCCTGCGCGTCGCGGGCGGGACCATTGAGGGCCGGGTCGTCAGATCCAGGCTTGCGGGCCCAGCAGTCGTCGATGTCGACAAACTGATAGCCGTAGTCGGCCATACCCGAGGAGATCATGGCGGCCGCAGCGGCGCGTACATCGCGGTCGGAGATGTGCTCGTAATAGCTGTACCAGTCGTTCCAGCCCATCTGCGGCGTCAGGCCAATGGTGTTGCCGACGATGATTCTGAATGGACGAGTGTCGGAGCCAAGTGCGTTTGTAGCTTTGATGGTTACCAGGAATTCGCCAGATCTGGCAGGCGTCTCGCCTGAGATGATTCCATTTCGCCGATCAAGCTTGAGTGAGGCGGGCAGGTTTCTGACGGAAAACCTGAGGGGCCGATTGCCCGTGCAGGGAATGCGGTAGAGAAATGGATGGCCGGGGCGGGCGCCGTAGACTTTGGGGCCGTTCAGGTGAGGCGTGAGTGGCGCGGTAGGTGTGCGCAGGTCGGACGACTGCTGGCTGGTTGCAGTGCAGTAGCCCACGAGAAAAACCAACAGCACAACGGCGAATCGACGGGCAGAGCGGCTTCGTAGGTGCAACGTTTTGACGGAGGTCCCGAGTCGCGGCATGAAATCGCCCAAGTATAGCGCAAGGGGTTTGCGGAGTTTTCTCCATAGCGATACCCGCGCACGATTGATTTCGCTGTCGCATTCGACGGAAGCGGCGATATGCTGCATCCATGCTTCTCAACAAAGGAGCGATCGGATTGGAGAGGTCAAATTGAGAGAACAGCGAATCGCTGCTGACACCACAATGGAATTTAACGCGTGGGCCAATGTCCCGAGAATATCGGCCGCGATCTTTCTTGCTGCCGTGTTTCTCACTTTTGCCACGATAGGGGTTGCCGGCGACATCTCCGACATAGGACTCGAGCCCCCGGCTCGACTTGCAGGCAGCGTGCTGGTGGTAGGCATGTTTGCCGTGATTTATGCATGGTCGGGCATCAAACTGCGGAGCCGGTTCTGGATGGTCCTTTTCCCAATGTTCTTCGTTCAGACTCTGCTGATGGGTGTGTTGCGCCACCGGTTTCCCAACCTGCACTACTCAAACCCGATGACTGCGGCGGAGATGGTCGGCCTATCAAATCGCCTCAGCTTTGACAGCATTGCCATAATTGTTGCCACCTTTCTTTCATACACCGGCTTTGTGATCGTTTTCATCGGCGAATTTAGGCGCCGCATGCGGGTGACGACAGAAAAAACCGTCCTCGATACAGAAATGGCGGCAGCTCGCGAAGTCCAACAGGTGATCGTGCCTGAAAATGCCGAGGATTTTCCCGGTTTTCGCGTCGACACGACTTACTTACCCGCGCAACAGGTGGGTGGCGATTTCTTCCAGATTCTTCCCGGCGTTGACGGAGAGATTCTGGTGGTGGTTGGCGATGTTGC
>JASHVU010000357.1 GCA_030044455.1 Acidobacteriaceae bacterium
CATCGAGGTGCTCAGCCATGTGATCCGCGTGGGCCGTGTTGAGCTTGAACGTGCAGTGGGCTGGGATGAAATTGCCGCGCTCGCTCGCAAAGACGAAGTGGTGCTGGGCTGCGTTGACCCGGACACCGAGGCGCGGATGAGAGAAGAAGTGGAAGAGGCTGCGCGCACCGGCGATACAGTGAACGGGGTATTTGAAGTCGTCGCGCACAATGTGCCGGCGGGCCTTGGCACCTATGCCAATTGGGATGAGCGTCTGGACGGGCTGCTGGCATGGGCGGTGATGAGCCTGCAGGCGGTGAAGGCGGTCGAGATCGGGCGCGGAGTGGTAGCCGCCGAATCGTTTGGCTCGAAGGTGCATGACCCGATTCACTACGATACCGAGGATCATGGAAGGCCGACGCGCTTTTCGCGCCCACACAACAACGCCGGCGGAATTGAGGGCGGCATTTCAAACGGTGAAGACGTGGTGGTACGCGGATATCTGAAGCCGATTTCGACGCTGCGCAAACCGCTCGAATCGGTGCGCTTCGATACCCGCGAGGCCACCAGCGCAAGTTATGAACGCAGCGACATTTGCGTGGTTCCAGCGGGCGGCGTGGCCGCTGAAGCCATGGTGGCCATTACGCTGGCCGGTGTGGCTGCGCAGAAGTTTGGCGGCGATTCGGTGCTTGAAATGAAGCGGAACTTCGACCAGTACATCGAACAGATCAGGAGATTTTAGCGAGTCGGCAAGTCAGCGGGTCAGCAAGTCGGTCCCGGGGGCCGGAGACGACTACGAGAGTTTAACGATGATTTTGAAGATTGTAAAATACCCGGAACCGGTGCTCTCGCAGCCCGGCGAACCGGTAACCGAATTCAACGACGAACTGCGCAAGCTGGTGGCCGACATGTTCGAGACCATGTACAAGGCGCAGGGCATCGGGCTGGCCGCACCGCAGGTGGGCGTATCGAAGCGGGTCACGATCATCGACCTGAGCATGGGCAAGGAGCCGAAAGACAAGCTGGTGCTCGTGAATCCCGAGATTATTTTGAGCGAGGGTAAGCAGTACGAGGAGGAGGGCTGCCTGAGCTTTCCCGAAATTCGCGAGAAGGTGCAACGCGCTGCCAAGGTGCGGATTCGCGCGCAGGATGCGAACGGGAAGTGGTTCGAGATGGACGGCGAAGAGTTGCTGTCACGCGCCTTTCAGCACGAGATCGATCACCTCGACGGCGTTCTGTTTCTCTTCAGAATGAGCCCGCTGAAGCGCAACCTGACCTTGCGCAAGATTCGCAAGTTGCGGGCCGACGGGAAGTGGTAACAAAACAATGGCAAACTCGGCAAGCTTGAAGCTGGGGTTTTGCGGGACACCGCAGTTTGCGGTGCCTACGCTTGAAGCGCTGATCGCGGCTGGGCATCGCATAGAACTGGTAGTTTCGCAACCGGATCGGCCGGTGGGCCGCGCGGCAGAGATTCATCCTACGCCGGTAAAACAAGCGGCCATGGCCGCGGGCATTCCAGTAACACAACCAGAAAAAATCAAGTCAAATGCGGAGTTCCGCACGCGGCTCGAGGCCATCGCGCCCGATGCGATTGTGGTGGTTGCGTATGGGCGCATCATTCCGCCCTGGATGCTCAAGCTGCCGCGGCTTGGGTGCATCAACCTGCACGCATCGCTGCTGCCGAAGTATCGCGGCGCCGCGCCCATTCAGTGGGCGGTTGCCATGGGCGACGCGTTTACCGGCAATACGACCATGCTGCTCGAAGAGGGGCTCGATACCGGGCCGATTTTGATGCAGCAGACCCACGAGATTGGGCCTGACACGACAGCTATTGAGTTGTTTGAAACGCTGGCTCAGGCCGGAGCGCCGCTCGTAGTTGAGACACTCGCGGGGCTTGCGGCGGGGACGATTAACCCGCAGCCGCAAAACCACGAGTATGCCACATTTGCCCCGCTGCTTGACCGCGAAGATGGGCGCATGGATTTTTCAGGACGCGCGGCACATGAGCTGTACAACCGCTGGCGCGGATTTCAGCCATGGCCCGGCGCATTCACTTCTCTCAATGGCAAGAAGCTGATAGTGCATCGCATGGCGTTGGCGTTTGAGACACCGGCCGGCGCAGGAGACGCGCAGCCGGGAACGATTTGCATTGATAGCGGGCGGTTGTTCGCCGCATGCGCGGACGACACCTGGATCGAATTGGTTGAAGTGCAGCTCGAAGGCAAGAAGCGCATGGCGGCGGCCGAGTTTTTGCGCGGCAACCCTCTGGCCGCGGGCACGCGGTTAGGATGATTGCGAAGGGTTAAACTAACCGTGAGATCGAAACTGGCAAGTAACTAGGACCTTTTGGCATGGAGCTCCTGATTTACATAACGTGTCCGCTCCTCTTAACCGGTCTGTGGGTGCTTCTAGGACGTCGATGGGTTGGGGCTACAGCCCTGCCTTGGTGGAAAGATCCGAGAACCTGGCAAGCCCTGGTCACACTCTATGCTGTCTCCATCATTCTCTTCGCGAAGAGTCATTTCCTTAAGTGAACACAGCCGAAATCCAGAAGGTTACTCCAGCACGCGCAGCAACGTTCAATATTCTGCTGGCCGTGGAGCGCGGTAAGGTCCACGCGGATGAGTTGCTGCGCGGGCGAGCGGTCAGCGCACTTGCGCAGGCCGACCGCAACCTGGCGACGACACTTGTTCTGGGCGTGCTGCGCTGGCAGGTCCGGCTGGACCAGCAAATCAAGCCACATCTCAGCAAGCCGGGTGCAAAGCTCGACGC
>JASHVU010000358.1 GCA_030044455.1 Acidobacteriaceae bacterium
GAACGCTTCCCGAGGGACGGCGAATCAGAACAGACATCGGATACTCTCCAGGCGCTTCTCGGGCGCTGCCACCGCGGTCACGCGCAACCCGAAGTTGCCGTTCACCAGAACCACCTCGCCACGGGCCACAATCTTGTCGCCCACGATCAAGTCCACCGGATCGGCCACCTGGCGGTCGAGCTGGACGACGTCTCCCGGCCCGAGATCAAGGATCTTGCCCAGCGGCATCTCCCGCGATCCGAAACGGAGTGAGGCCTGGAGCTCGACATCGAGCAAGAGTTCGAGACCAGGGCTCAACTGCGGAGCGGGCGCGCTGGCCGCGGATGCAGCCGGTTTGGGGGTCGAAACCGCCGTCTTGGCGTTGTGCAAATCCTCGCGTACGATCAGTGGCCAAGCTCGGTCACCTGATCTCAGTTCAAAGGCGCGGGTTACATTGCTCTCGTCCAGGACCTCTTCAAAGCCTTCTACCCTGCATCGGGTTCCACTCTTGGCCAGCAACTCCCCGGCAGCGGCGCTACAGGTCTCTTTCAGAATCTCGGCCCATCCCGCCTTCTGATCCACTCCCTCACCCAGCAGCGGAACCTCAAGAATCGCGCCGTCGAGCAGGATCGAGAACTGTCCCTCGAGGTCGCCGACGACGGTTGCCCGAAAGCCGAACGAGCCTGAAGTGAAAGGTTTGGGCAGCGATTCGGCCAGTTGCGGCTCGCCAGCCAGGGCCTGGGCAAAGAGATCGGCGGCAACCTGGGCCCAGTAATCGAGAAAGGTATTCATGATGTCAGCTCCTTTGCCGCGCCGGGAGCCGCGTCCGTCACCGGCAACTCGATGCGTGCGGCACGATGCGGACCCTGCCGTACGGCGCTGGCCAGCGCGAGTGTCTCACCGCCCACACGCCAGAGCGGCGAAACATTCCCGGCCAGGTTCAACCTGAGAACACTCCCCGGGCGAAGGTTCTCAATCTCGCTCGCCCGCAGTGAAACGGTAGGCAGCTGCAGCGAGCAGCCAAAGTGAATGCCGCGGGCCGCGGATTCGATCCGGGCGCTGGTCTCCGCCGCATGGCGGCGGCTGCGTCCCCAGTCGGTTGTAAGCCGGCGCAGAATCGTGTTGGCCACGACCGCGGGAAAGGCCAGGTTGAGCAGACCCGAGCAGTGCGGCATGCGAATCTCGAAGCTCAGGCACAGCGTCTTCTCGGTGACCGCCATGATGCGAGCGACCTGGGTCTGCATCTGGCGCCGCTCAAAGCTGAAGCTGAGGCCCACCGGCTGCCAGGCCAGAGTCAATTCGCGGCAGATGATCTCCACCACGCTGCCCAGGATCGATTCCTCGATGTCGGTGAGCTCGCGCAACGGTCCATCTTTGCCTTCGCCGCCCAGCAGCAGATCGATGATCGGAGGAGCAATCGCCAAATCGAGCTGTAGTACCGAGAGCGCGCCCAGCGGGTCGAGGCGCACCGAGGCGACGTAGCTGATTTCGGGGATTCTCAGCAGGAACTCGTTGAACGGAATCTGCTCTGCGGATACCAGGTTGACCTGGAATCGGGTCCTGAGCCACGCCGCCAGATTGTGGGTCAGGTTGCGCGCGAACAAGTCGTTCAACATGCTGATCGCGCGCAGCTGTTCATTCGAGATCTGGCCGGCCGAGGAGAAGTTATAGGGCACCACGCGCGCCTTGATCTCCGACCGCGCCTCCTCCGGAACGGTACTGCGCGCCGCCTCGAAGAGGGCATCAATCTCGTCCTGTTTCAGCGCCTTTTCCATGGCATTGTTCTCCTCACGGGTTTACCCCCGCCGGGCCCGCGCCGCTCGAGGCTGGGCATGCTCGAAGGCGCCGCGCGTGGCCAAATCGCGCAGCGCGGCACGCAGATGAACCACGGCCGAGGCATGCACCTGGGAGACACGCGACTCGACCACGCCCAGCGCCAGGCCGATCTCTCTCATGGTCATCTCTTCGAAGTAGTAGAGCGTCATCACCAGCCGCTCCCGGTCGGGGAGATTGGCGATGGCATCGCCCAAACGCTCTTCCATCTCGCCCCTCAGGCAGCGAAAGAGCGGATCTTCTTCGGGGCGGCCCGGAACGTAGGCCAGCTCCTCCTCACCCGAGTCTTCATTTCGCTCCATGTGCAGGGTGCCGATCTCAAGCCCTTTGAGATCGCCCAGCAACTGCTGATATGCCTCCAGATCGAGGCCCATCGCAGCCGCTACCTCCTGCTCGCCCGGGGCGTGGCCCAGACGAGCCGTCAGAACCCGGATCGCCTCCTCGACCGCCCGGCCTTTGCGCCTGAGCTCGCGCGGACTCCAGTCCAGGGTCCGCAGACTGTCAAGAATCGCACCCCGGATGCGAAACTGGGCGTAGCTGCGGAACTGCACCTTCTTGGCCGGATCGAATTTGGCAAAGGCGTCCAGCAATCCCACCACGCCAGCCGAGACCAAGTCTTCAATCTCCACGTGCTGGGGCAGACGCTCGTGAATCCTGCGGGCGAGAAAGCGAACCATGGGCAAGTGCTCGAGAAGCACCTGCTCCTGATCGCCGGTCAGCATACCGCCCTCTGCAATCGCGGGCGGATAAGCCGTCATTCTGGCCGGACGCCCTCGAACCTTTGCACTACCCTGACCAACCGCCGCTTCGATTCCCATCTTTCCTGCCGTTCCTCAAAAATCCTGGAGATACTGAACGCTCCGGGGAAGGGATCACCCCTCGCAAGAGCTCACCGCACTGTTCCCACCGGCCTGAGCCGCACCTCCGGCGGTATCTCCCCAGGGGCAACCACCGCCAGTCTCGGAACCACCGGCTCCATCCATCGCCGCACGTGATAGCGCGCCGGACTCGAAACCAGGAGCACGGGAAGGGCCGCACCGGGATTGGAGCCGATAAGCTGCCTCACAGAATCGGCGAGACGGCGCACCACCGGCGTGCCCGCTCCTGTCTGGGCCGGCAAGCGGGTCCCCGCGTCGGGAGAAAGGCTGGAGAGAATCTCCTCTTCGATCCCGTGTTCGAGCAGGAGCACCGGCAGCTGGCCCTGGTCGTCGACCAGCGGCCGGATCAGCCTCCGGCCCAGCGCCTGCCGCGCCGCCTCGACCAGCGCTACGATGTTCTTGTTGGCCGGAGCGGTTTCGAGCAGAGCCTCAAGAATGGAACCCAGGTCGCGAATCGAGACCCGCTCCCGCAAAAGCTGTTCGAGAACCCGGCTCACCTCGCCGAGAGAAAGCAGCTTCGGCACCAGTTCCTCCAGCAGTTTGGGATGGCTGTCGTTCAACGCATCCATCAAACGCTTAATCTCGGCCCGGCCGATCAGCTCCCAGGCATGGCTGCGAATCAGCTCGCCCAGATGGGTGGTAATCACCGTTACCGCATCCACCACCGAGTAGCCCGCGGCGATGGCCTGGTCCTCGAGAGCTGGCGCTATCCAGATCGCCGGAACCCCGAAGGCCGGCTCGCGCGTTTCTTTTCCGGTAAGCGGCCGGCGGCCGGGTTCGCCCGATACTGCCAGCAGCTGCGATCCCTCCGTCTGCCAGCGGCCGATCTCAATGCCGCGCAGCGAGAAGACATACTCGCGCGGCTTCAGCCGCAAATTGTCAGAGATATGCACCGGCGGAACCAGAAATCCCAGCTCGGCTGAAAGCTGCCGTCTAAGGGTGCGTACGCGGCCCAGCAGCTGGCCGCCCTGTTTGTCGTCGACCAGCGGAATCAGCTGAAATCCGATCTCGAGAGTCAGTTCTTCCAGCCGCAAGAGGCCGGCCATCTCCTCGCCGTTGGCCGAGCGGGCCTCGCCGGCCTTTTTTCTCTCCGCCGGCGAGGCCTCTTGTCCGGCTGCCTGCGGCGGATGTGCCGCAACCCGTTTCGCCGTCCAGAACAAGGTTCCGGCGACGGTCAGGAATGCCAGCTTGGGAATGCCCGGAATCAGGCACATTCCCAGCGAAACCAGGCTGGCAAGATAGAGCGTTGCCGGCCGTGCAAAGAGCTGCTGCCGGATCTCTGCACCCAGCACGCCGGCTGAGTTGGCGCGGGTGAGCGTGATGCCCCCGGCCACTGAGACCAGCAGCGACGGGATGAGCGTCACCAGCCCGTCGCCGACCGTCAGCACGGTATAGGTACGCGCCGCCTCGCCCAGTTCGATCCCCTGCTGCAGGGTGCCGATCAGCAGGCCGGCAATGATGTTGATGGCCGTAATCAGAATCGTGGCCAGCGAGTCGCGTTGATTGAAGCGCGCCGCACCGTCCATCGCGCCGTAGAACTCGGCCTCCCGTGCGATCGCCTGACGCCTGCGCCTGGCCTCGGCTTCGTCGATCAGGCCGGCGTTCATGTCGGCATCGATGGCCATTTGTTTGCCGGGCAGGGCGTCGAGGGTAAAGCGCGCCGTCACTTCCGCGGTGCGCACGGCTCCATGGGAAACGACTAAGAACTGAATCGCGACCAGGGCCAGAAACAGCACAAAGCCCACCACGTAGTTGCCGCCTACCACGAATTGGCCGAAGGCCTCGATCATGTGCCCCGCGGCCGATGTTCCTTCCTGCCCGTGCAACAGGATGCGGCGGCTGGAGGCGATGTTGAGCGAGAGGCGGAAGAGCGTCAACAAGAGCAGCAGCGTGGGAAACACCGAGAGCTCCACGGCGCGGCGAATCTGGATCGAGGAAAGAAAGACGATGATGGACGCGGCCATCGAGAGCGCCAGCAGCAGGTCGAGCACCGGCGCCGGCAACGGGACCATCATCACGAAAATCACGCTGATCGACGCCAGCGGCAACAGGTGCTCGCGCACCCGCTCGAGAATCGACGACCTCCGTGCCAGCGTTCCGGCAGCGAGTGCGGTGCTGCTCATCAAGCGCCTCCTTGAGTCGGCGAAGCCCCAGTCGCGGCTCGGCCTTGAATTACCTGGCCCTGGGCGGCCTCGGCGGCAGCAGCGTTGCGTCTGCGTTCGCGCAACTCTTCTTCCACGCGCTGGCGGTAAAGGTAGGCAAGGATCGCCGCAACCGCGGCATAAAGCTCTACCGGAATCGCTTGGCCCACCTCGACAGCCCGGTAAAGCGAACGCGCCAGAGGAGGATTCTCGATAATGGGCACGCCCGCCCAGCGCGCCTCCGCTTTGATCTCCTCGGCCAGCAGGTTCCGGCCCTTGGCCAGCACCCGCGGCGCCTCCATGGTCGCGAAGTCAAAGCCCAGGGCCACGGCATAATGGGTTGGGTTGGTGAGCACTACGGCAGCGCGCCCTACATCCGCCTTCACGCGGCGGCGGCGCATCTGGCGCTGCAGCCCCTTAATGCGGGCGCGAATCTGCGGGCTGCCTTCGGTCTCCTTGTACTCGTCGCGGAGATCCTGGCGGCTCATCTTCAGGCGCGACTCGCGGCTCTGCCACTCCACCATGTAATCCACTGCCGACCAGGCGAAGAGCAGCCACGCGGCGGTCAGCAGGAGTCCGTAGACATCTCTTCCCAGCTGTTCCAGCCGCACATTTGCGAAGGGCGGTAAGGAGAGCTCCCGGCTGATCCGCTCGACGGCGAAGACAGCCAGAAAGGCCGCCGGCAGGAGCGACTTCCCCAGCCTTGCCGCAGCCCGAAGGGAAAACAGATTTTTGGCGTTTGTAACGGGGTTGATGCGATCGATCTTGAAGCCGATGGCTCCGCCATGCACCGTCACGCCGCCGGTCTGCACAATGCCTGCTAATAGCGCCGTCGCAGCCACCGCCGCCATCACTGCCGCAGGTGGCATCAGGGTCTCAACCGTCAATCGCCGCACCGCAGCCAGAGTCGGCGCAAGCGTGGCCGGTTCCCATCTTGCCGGCGCGCCCAATAGGAGAAACTCCCCCAGCGAACTCCGCCAGGCTTCCACGATGCGGCCGCCCATGATGCCCAGCACGACCACGCCGGCCAGCATGCCTGCTGACGCCGAGAGCTCGCGGCTGTGCAGCAGGTCCCCTTCCTTGCGTGCTTTCTCGCGCCGGTGCTGGGTTGCCTGCTCTGTGCGGTCGCCGGGCACTCGTTCACCCTCCCCAGCCAAGCGGGCCGCGCGCTGCCGGCGCCGCAATCAGCCGTTGGGCCATATCCAGCA
>JASHVU010000359.1 GCA_030044455.1 Acidobacteriaceae bacterium
CCGCATATCTCGCCCGATGGTCAATGGATGGTGTTTCTGGCCTACGCGCCGGACGTGAAGGGGCACCCTGCAGAGAAGGACGTGGCGCTGATGCTGATGTCGATGGCTAACAAACAAATCCATGTGCTTACAAAACTGTTCGGCGGCCAGGGAACCATTAATGTTCCGTCGTGGTCGCCCGACAGCAAGCGGCTGGCATTTGTGAGCTACGAGCGCTTGCCGGCGGCGAGCCTGAGCGCGCAATAGACGGAGCTGGCGAAGTGGTCGTAACGTTTACGTTGCGCTCAATGCCGCTTCGGCCCACACCACGGCTTCGGCATAGCACCGCAACAATTTGAGCTGGTCAAGCCCGTTCTCGTCGACCGTCCGGTCGCAGTCGTCCCAGTGGCCTTGCTCGTGACAGATGAGCCAATCCAACAGTATGCGTTCTGGAACCGCGGCTCCCATCAGCGCGACACAGATCTCTTCGCGCAGCGGAAGTGCAGGCGTCAGTTGTTGCATGGGAACTCGCAGCATGGCGGGCAAAAGGCTGAGCAGGCCCAACAAGTACTGCTCGGTCGAATCGAGGCCGCACTGTTCGGCGGCAACTTCGCAAAAGCGCCCGCGCACAAAAGCCAGGCGCAGTAGTTCACCGGGCTGGCCGGCATTCAGCTCGCTGGCGATGGCCAGCATGGCGATGCGCCTGAACCCCTCTTCGCCAACGGCGATCAGCGCCGATTTGATCGAGCGCACCTCCTGCCGCACTGCGCACGCCGGCGAATTCAGCAGCCGCAGCAGCCGGTAGGTAAGCGAAGCATCGCGCTTTACCAGTTGGCAGAGCTTTTCAAAGTTTAGGTTCTTTTCTCGTAGCAGTTGCAGAATCTCAATCTGGGTAAGCTTGTTGGCAGGAACCTTGCGGTTCTCAATCAGTTGTGGCCGGCAAAAGTAGTAACCCTGGATCAACGAAAAGCGTTCATCGCGCGCCTCGCGGAACTGCTCCTGGGTTTCAATCTTTTCGGCAACCAGCGCCACAGCGCGGCCGCGCAGACGCTCGCGGATGGCGCGACGCTCTTCCTTGTCGCTGAGGGTAAAGTCGATCTTGATGTAATCGGCAAGCTCAACCAGCGGCTCGTAGCCCGGGTTCCACCGAAAATCGTCAAGCGCAAGCCGGAATCCCGCTGCCTTGAGCCGGCAGGAGACGCGAATCAGCTCCGGCGTAGGCTCAATATTCTCCAGAATCTCAAGCACAAACATGCTGGGCGTCAGCACCTCGACGAACCTGCCGGTGAGGGCCTCGTGGGTGCAGTTCACAAACGCAGGCAGGCCGCCGGTGAGCTTCTCCAGGCCAAAGATCACCATGTTATCGAGGATCGTTCGCGTGGCCAGGTCACCGTCTGCGCTGAATTGAAGCTGCCGCGGCCCGTCGCGGAAGAGCAGCTCGTAGCCGTGGACACGGCCGCGTAAATCCAGAATTGGCTGACGGGCAACATAGCGAAACCCACCGGCCGGATCCTCGGGTAACATGAAAGGACACTGGACGGCCGAAGACTGAGAGGCCATGCGTACACCCCAGCAGTCTTATCGGCGGGCGACTGCGAAACTTGACCGCAATGGCGGTGCAGCGACCACCCTCGCAGCCATTCCGCCGGCTTTCCCGACTTCGCGAGCAACCTCAGCCCATGAACATGCCCCCGTTCACATCGAGTACGTGACCGGTAATGTACGCTGCGGCGTCCGACGCCAGAAATACAACCGATTGAGCCACTTCGAGGTCGGTCCCCGGCCGTCCCAACGGAATTTGCGCAATCATCGACTGGCGCAATTCCTCGCTCAGCACCGCGGTCATCGGCGTTTCAATATACCCCGGGGCCACAGCGTTCACGGTAATGCCGCGCGAAGCCACTTCGCGGGCGATCGAGCGCGTCATGCCGATCATGCCCGCCTTTGAGGATGCATAGTTCACCTGGCCAGCCTGCCCTGTTTTCCCCACGACGCTGGTGATGTTGATGATGCGCCCCCATCGGTTCCTCAACATCGGGCTCAGCACCGCCTGCGTCAGCAGAAATGTCCCGGTGAGATTGGTATCCAGCACCTCATCCCAATCGGCGCGTTTCATGCGCAGCATCAGCGTGTCGCGCGTGATGCCGGCACAGTTCACCAGGATCTCAACCTTGCCAAAGCGCGACAGAACGGCCTTCGCCGCCGTTTTGATCGACTCTTCGCTGGCAATGTCGAGCGCAAAGGCTGCGGCCTTACCCGCGGCGGCCTCGATCTCAGCCACCGCGTCAGCCAGTTTGGTCTCATTGCGCGCAGCCAAAGCCACGGTAGCCCCGGCCCTGGCCAGTTCCAGCGCGCAGGCTCTCCCGATTCCCTGGCTGGCGCCGGTCACCATCGCAATGCGTCCGTCAAGAGTAATCATGCGATCTTGAAAATTCACGCGCAAGTTCCGCGCGGCCTTCCGTTCCTCATTATAGGTTGGCCATTCCGCGGCTCGAATGCCAGCAGATATGCCGCACCCCCGTCACCGCATTTCGAAAGGAGTACGCAGTG
>JASHVU010000360.1 GCA_030044455.1 Acidobacteriaceae bacterium
TGCACTGGCACTTCTGGCCGAGGCCGGCGACGGGTCGATGCGCGACGCATTGAGCATCATGGACCAGGCGATTGCATCGGCGCCGGTTGAGAATGACAAGCCGATGCTGGCTGCGGCGCAGATTCGCGAGCTCATGGGCTCGGTACCGAATGCCGTCTTTGAGCGGCTGCTTGAGTCCGTTGCCGCAGGGCAAAGCGCAGAGCTGATGGAGCAGTTGAATATTCTGCTGAATGCCGGCCACAGCCCGCAGGCACTGGCCCGGCAGATGGTGCGCTACCTGCGTAATTCGCTGATGGCCAAGCTGGACGGCGAACAGACTGAGCTGCTGCAGATCTCGGCTGACGAGCGCGCCCGCGCAGCGCGTTCTGCGCTTTTGTTTACTGAAGAAGAGCTGACGCGCAACCTGCAGATTGTTCTGCGCACTTTCGACGATTTGAATTACCGCCAGGAGCAGCGGCTGCATCTTGAACTGGGACTGCTCAAGCTCATCCACGCGCAGCGGCTGTTGCCTATCGAGGAGCTGCTGAGCGGCGCAACTGCCGGCAGTCTGCGCAGCTCTCCGGCGCCGGCCGGCGCTACCCGCGGGCCCATCAACACTCCGCGCTCTGCGCCGTCGGCGGCAGCACCGGAAACGGCTACAGCGGTTCTATCTTCGCGCAGCATTTCTCCGTTTGAATCGAGCCAGTCGATATCGAACCAAACGAGCTGGAGTGCCGGACCGAACCTGACGCAGAGCGTTGCCGCGGAATCGGCCTCGGCAATCGCGTCGCCTGCGCCGCTGACCGAAGGCGCATTGGGCAAGGCGCCCGAAGCGGAGCCGGCGAGCGTCGGCGCGTCCAGCGTCGACACCCTGCGCAGCGCGCTGATTGCGGCGCTTGCCGGCGGCGGCCGCGCATCGGCTGCCGAGCTGTTGAACACGGCGGCCTGGACCATGGAGGGTTCACATCTGCGCGTCGAGATCCCCGGTGTGGGAAAAAAGATGGTGAGCCTGACAGTCAATGCGGAAGCCGAAAAGATTATCCGGCAGGAGTTGCAACGGCTGGGGGTCCCGTTGAAGTTTGTTGCTGTCCCCAGCACAGGTTCAGCCTCGGCATCAGCTGCGGCGCCGGTCATTGCCGCCGGAAGCATTCAGGAAACCGCGCTGGCCCATCCGATGGTGCAGCGCGCGAGAGAGATCTTTCACGCAGAGGTGCGCAGCGTGGTCGATCTGCGCGAGAAGCCTTAAGACAGGAGCAACGACAATGTTCAATCCACTCAAAATTCAGGAGATGCTTTCGCAAGCCGGCCAGATGCAGGAGGAGATGCAGCGCAAGCTGGCTGAGTCGGTGGTCGAGGCATCGAGTGGCGGCGGCGCGGTGACCGCGACCCTCAACGGCAAAAAAGAGTTGCTCAAGCTGCGCATCGATCCCTCGGCGGTGATTGCACTCAGCGGCGGGCAGACCGATGTGGAGATGCTCCAGGACCTGATTGTTGGCGCGGTGAACGAGGCCGGACGCAAGGCCGATGAGGTCATCAAATCGAGTATGCAGGGAATGCTGGGCGGGCTGAAGATTCCCGGAATCAGCTAAGCGATGGTAGTCGGAGGCAAGCCGTGAGCCGTTACGCCGAACCAATGGCGCGGTTGATTGAAGAGTTGAAGAAGCTGCCGGGGGTCGGCGCGAAGAGCGCGCAGCGGTACGCATTTCATATTCTGCGTTCGAGCGACGAAGACGCGGCCGCTCTGGCCGAGGCCGTACAGAATCTCAAGGCCAGCCTGCGTCTCTGCTCCATTTGCAACAACGTGACCGACGTCGATCCGTGCGCCTACTGCGCCAGTCCCGCACGCAACCAGCGGGTGGTTTGCGTGGTTGAAGAACCCACCAACATTGCTGCCGTCGAACGCACACGCACTTATCAGGGCGTCTACCACGTGCTGCATGGAACACTATCGCCATTGCACGGCGTTGGCCCCGAGCAGTTGCGTACCAGCACGCTTGTAAACCGGGTTGAACGCGGTGAAGTGGACGAAGTGATTCTTGCTACCAGCCCCACGCTGGAGGGCGAAGCGACGGCCGATTGGCTGGCAACTTCGTTGCGTGGATTTCCGGTGAAGATTACGCGGATAGCAACGGGCGTTCCCGCCGGCAGCGACATTGAATATGCCGACGAAGTAACGATGGCGCGTGCGCTCGAAGGGCGCAGGGACGTATAGCGGGGGTGTCGGCGGAGCGCTTTTTGTCAGGGCACGAAAAATGGGGTTCTCGCGGCGCAGCCCGCCTTTAGTGCTGATGAGACTCCTCAGAGGCGCTATTCTGGGGCGGCTTTTTCGCTAGTACGACCATCAATGCTTCCGGCCCGGAGCCGGTCAGGAAAGGTACCATTGCAGGCGATATCGAGTCATACCCTAGATCTGTCGCGGTCTTATCAGGCGCATAGAACATCACGTGCGGGGGCACGGTACGCCACTGCTTGGCCTCGGAATCGTAGAAATAGTTTTCGTTCGACATCATATAAAGGAAACCCGGCCCGGGCGCTTTGTAGCGGCCGTCCTTATATCCCTGGGCGATGTCATCCTCGATCTCTGCAGCTGACTTGCCCTGTGCCCGCAGTTCTTCTCTGCGCATGGCAGTAACCATAAGAGTGCTGCTACCAATGGCGTCGAAGCATGCCGGCGCTGCCGAAACTTGCATTGTTTCCTTAAATGACCGCCAAATGAAACAACTAAAGCCGTTCGTGCCTTCGCGAGCTTTCTCGTAGCCCTTCGGTCCCAGAACATAAACTGCGGCTTTACTCGATACCTCGTCTGGGGCCGCGCTCAAAGCGAGTTCGATCTGTCGCTCCCGCGGCGTCGAAGCGGTTACTGTGGGATCCCGAGGCGTATCTTGAGCCGCTGCGATGCTGAACGTGACGCCGATTGACAGGACACCCGCAAAAACCGTTTTCTTCCACCCCATAGCATCTCCGTTGGCTTCGCTTCCTTGGCACGGAATAGCGAGCAATTCACAGGCAGAGTACGCCACACAAACTTTGATGATTCGGCTTGATCTACAGAGTGAACCAATCATTCGACGAGTTGCTGGCTTAGCGCTGCAAGCCGCATTGGTCTTCACACTTCATTTCCTGCAAACGCTTGAGGCTGGGTTCGTACCGATCTGGAAATCTGACACAGCAAAAAACCGAACGTCAATTCACTGGTTCGGAATCAAGCCGGTCCATGCGTGCAAACGAGACTGTTTTTCAGTCGACCAGATAATTCTCGCTTTCGAATTTGAGGACGGTAAATCCATCCAAATATCCGAAGATGATGAAGAGTACAAGGAGTTTCTGCAGGCATTGCCGAAACGAGTCGACGGTTTTCTTGAGGAGAAGCAATGATGGAAGCGAGTGGCCTTGCCCCTATTCGCTACTAACTGGACTTGCCTCGTCCAGCGTGCCGATGGCCACTGATACTGAATGTTTCTTCGCCCGCATTGCGGGCCGAGTCCGGGCGTGTTGCACTGCCCGCCTAGAAGAAAAACAGACCGAAGGAAAAGAGACCAAGAGCAATAATCGAGCCCCAAAACATTTTTCTACGACTCACGGAGAAAACCCTCCGAATGCAACGGTACCGTGGTCGGAGGAATTGGAAAATAGCAGTTTTAGGGCGGTAATCACAGTTTCGGGGTAGGCAGAAAAACCAAAATGGGAAGGGCTTGAAAAGGGCTTTAGTACCCTTCCCGAAGTTACTTTAGGTGAAGGCGAGGCGCTTTGCTATTTCGATAACTGGTCGAGCGCGATGTTCAGCTCCAGCACATTGACGCGGGGTTCACCCCAAAGGCCGAGCTGGCGCTGGGAGATGTGCTTTTCGATGAGCTCGCGCACCTTATCCTCATTGATTCCGCGCGCCTTGGCCACGCGCGGCGCCTGGTAAAAGGCGCCGTCGGGGGTGATGTCGGGATCGAGTCCCGAGCCGGAAGTCGTGACCATGTCGATCGGCACCGGCTCGCCGGGGTTCTGCTTCTGGAGCGCGTCAATGTCGCCCTGGATGCGCGTGGCCAGCTTGGCGTTCGATTGCGCCAGGTTCGTCCCACTTGAGCTGGTGGCGTCGTACCCGTTACCGGCTGCCGAAGGCCTGGGATGAAAATACTTGTCCGAAGTGAAGCTCTGCGCGATCAGCTCCGAGCCGATCACATGGCCATTGCGCAGGATCAGGCTGCCATTGGCCTGGTGCGGAAACAAAAACTCGGCTATGCCCGCCATCGCCAGCGGATAGACGATGCCCAGCAGCACCGTGGTAACGATCGTGAACAGAATTGCGGTCTTCCAAACCGAATGCACGCTTTCCCCACCCGCGCTTTGCGCCGGCTTGTGTGCTAATTCTTCGTGAGCAATCAATGAACCTGAACTGGCATGCACGATCGAATCTCCTTTGAAAAGCAGCTCTCAGCTCTCAGCTTTCAGTTTCCGCTACGCCAGGTGCATGGCAACCAGGCACAGATCAATGGCCTTGATACCGATGAACGGAATGATGATGCCTCCCACGCCGTAGATCAGCAGATTATTGCGCAGCAACACATCAGCGGCCTTGGGCTGGTACTTGACGCCTCTCAAAGCCAGCGGAATAAGCGCCACGATAATGATGGCGTTGAAAATGACAGCCGACAGAATGGCCGATTCGCGCGAATGCAGATACATGATATTCAGCGCGCCGAGTACCGGGAAGACGCCGGCGAACATAGCCGGAATAATCGCGAAGTACTTGGCCACGTCGTTGGCGATGGAGAACGTAGTCAGGGCGCCCCGCGTCATCAGTAATTGTTTTCCGATCTCCACAATCTCAATGAGCTTGGTCGGATTCGAATCGAGATCGACCATGTTGCCGGCCTCTTTCGCGGCCTGCGTGCCCGAGTTCATGGCGACGCCGACGTCGGCCTGGGCCAGAGCCGGCGCGTCGTTGGTGCCGTCGCCGGTCATGGCCACCAGCTTGCCCTTGCCCTGCTCGCGTTTGATCAGGTCCATTTTGTCTTTGGGCTTGGCCTCGGCAAGGAAGTCGTCTACGCCGGCTTCACGTGCAATCACCGCGGCGGTGAGCGGATTGTCGCCGGTGATCATGATGGTGCGGATGCCCATGGCGCGCAGTCTCGCAAGCCGGTCCTTGAGCCCGCCTTTCACGATGTCCTTGAGGTGAATCACGCCGAGCGCGGTTGAGTTCTCCGCGACCACCAGCGGCGTACCTCCCATCCGCGCCACTTCTTCAACGTTTTCGCGCACCTTTTGCGGCAGCGACGAACCCTGTTCTTCAAGGAAGCGCGCGATGGCATCGACCGAGCCCTTGCGAATGCGCGTGCCGGGCAGATTCACGCCGCTCATGCGCGTCTGCGCAGTAAATGGAACAAACTCGGTATGAGTACCGGCAAGATCGCGACCACGCAGGTTGTACTTCTCCTTGGCCAGGACAACAATCGAACGGCCCTCAGGTGTTTCGTCAGAGAGCGACGAAAGCTGCGCTGCATTGGCCAGCCGCTCTTGGCTTACATCGGGCGCGGGCAGGAACTCCGTCGCCTGGCGGTTGCCCAACGTGATGGTTCCGGTCTTGTCGAGAAGCAGCGTGTTCACATCGCCCGCAGCTTCAACGGCGCGGCCACTCATGGCGAGGACGTTGTACTGCACCAGGCGATCCATGCCGGCGATGCCGATGGCCGACAGGAGCCCGCCGATGGTGGTAGGAATAAGGCAGACGAGCAACGAAACCAGAACGAAGATGGTCTGCGGGGCCTTGGAGTAGATTGCGAACGGCTGCAGCGTGACCACCGCCAGCAAAAAGATGATGGTCAGCCCCGAAAGCAGAATGCTCAGCGCGATTTCGTTCGGCGTCTTCTGCCGCTCGGCGCCTTCAACCAGTGCGATCATGCGATCGAGAAATGTCTCGCCAGGATTCGAAGTGATCTTTACTTTGATCCAGTCAGAAAGGACCTTGGTGCCGCCGGTGACGGCCGAACGGTCGCCGCCGGCTTCGCGGATGACAGGCGCCGACTCGCCGGTAATCGCCGACTCGTCCACAGAAGCCACGCCCTCGATCACCTCGCCATCGCCGGCGATGTAATTTCCGGCCGCAACGTAGATCAGGTCGCCGGCGCGAAGCAGGCCGCTGGCAACGTCCTCAAAGCTGCCGTCAGCTCTGTAGCGCTTAGCGATGGTCTCGCCCTTGGCCTTGCGCAGCGTGTCGGCCTGGGCCTTGCCGCGGCCCTCGGCCATGGCCTCGGCAAAGTTGGCAAAAAGAACCGTGAACCACAGCCAGAGCGTGATCTGCAGATTGAAGCCGAACTTACCGGGGTCATGGCGGTAGTTCTCGATCAGCAGTGCGCTGGTGAGCACGCTGCCCACCTCCACCACAAACATCACTGGGTTTTTCACCATGCCACGCGGATCGAGTTTGCGCACCGAATCGACGAGGGCCTGGCCCATGATTTGTGTATTCCAAAGACTTGTTTTCTCAGCCATTTTCTCTTAGCTCTCAGCCTTCAGCTATCAGCCTTCAGCTTATTTATTGGTTCTCTCGGTCCTTTAGTCCTTTAGTCCCTAAAAGAGTGTTCCTGACTTGAGCAGCAAGTGCTCGAGAATCGGTCCCAGGCTCAGCGCCGGGAAAAATGTAAGTGCGCCCACGATCAGCACTACGCCAACCAGCAGCACGGTGAAGAGCGAGGTATTCACGGGGAAGGTTCCCGGTGAAGGCGGAACACTCTTCTTCATTGCCAGGTTTCCGGCCAGCGCCAGCACCGGAATCATCATGAGGAAGCGGCCGATAAGCATGTCGAAGCCGATCGCGATGTTGTACCACCAGTTCGGATTCAAGCCTGCAAAAGCCGATCCGTTGTTGCCCGCGCCGGACGTGAATGCGTAGAGTATCTCGGACAATCCGTGCGGGCCGGTATTGGTGAGAGCAGAGAGCCCGGTGTTGGGCAACAGAACGAAGACCGCCGTGAAGGCGAGCACGATGAATGTGAAGATGAGCGTATAGAGCATGGCCATTTTCACGTCGTAGGCCTCGATTTTCTTACCCAGGTACTCGGGCGTGCGGCCTACCATCAGGCCGGCGATGAAGACCGAGAGGACCACGAAGATCAGCATTCCGTACATGCCGGCGCCTACGCCGCCAAACACCACCTCGCCGAGCATGATGTTGGCCATGGGAACCATGCCGCCCAACGGCGTAAAGCTGTCGTGCATCGAGTTGACGGCGCCGCAACTGGCGTCGGTGGTGATGGTGGCAAACAAGGCTGAATCGGCGATGCCGAAGCGCACTTCTTTGCCCTCCATGTTGCCGGCCGGCGCCGTGGCGCTGCCGGTTTGTGCGGCGCCATGAATCACGTTGTAGGGTTGCGATTCAGCCCAGTAGCAAACCGTGAAGCCAGCTGCAAAGAGAACAAACATGGCGGCGAATACAGCCCAGCCATGGCCCGGAGAGCCGGTCATGCGGCCTAGCGTGAAGGTCAGCCCGGCCGGAATGATGAAAATCGAAAGCATCTCAAGAAAGTTCGAGAAAGGCGTGGGATTCTCGTAGGGATGGGCGCTGTTGGCGTTGAAGAAACCGCCTCCGTTGGTGCCCAGCATCTTGATGGCTTCCTGCGACGCTACAGGGCCCTGAGCAATGGTTTGGACCTGGGAGGGTTGCTCGAGCGGGTGGGCCTGAGTGTAAGAGTGCAGGTTTTGCGGCACGCCGGTGGCTACCAGCACAAGCCCGTAAACGACGCAAGCGGGCCCAAGCACGTAGAGCAGGCAACGGGTTGTGTCGACCCAGAAGTTGCCGATGGTGCCTGTGGTGGTGCGTTTGATGCCGCGGATGAATGCAATGGCTACCACGATGCCGACGGCCGCCGACCAGAAGTTGTGGGTGGCGAGGCCGGCCATCTGCGTCAGATAGCTCATGGTGCTTTCGCCCGCGTAGAACTGCCAGTTGGTGTTGGTGGTAAAGCTGGAGGCCGTGTTCCACGCGAGATCGGTGGGGACGTTGGCCAGATGCCGAGGATTCCATGGCAGCCAGATCTGCAGGCGCTCTATCGCGTAGGTGAGTACCATGGTGACCGCCGAGAAACCCAGGATCGCGTAGGCGTACTGGCGCCAGTTCATCTCTTTCTCGTGGTTGACGCCGCATATCTTGTAAAGGAACCGCTCGATGGGCCTGAGCAGCGGATCGAGCCAGGTGCGCTCGCCCTCGAAGACGCGGGCGAGATAGATTCCCACCAGCGGCGTGGTGGCGAGCAGAACCAAAGAGTAAATGGCAAACTTCAACCAGCCATTGGCCGACATTTTTAGAATTTCTCCGGGAACAGCAAGGTAAGAGTCAGGTAACCCAACAGAAGGATGGAAATCACCAGAGCGGCAGCGGTCACAAGGTCAACGTGCACGGGATTACCTCAACTTTTGGCAGGCCTTGACATAGAGAAAGGCCACG